>NZ_JBVIRA010000005.1:225852-255892 GCF_055576575.1 Streptomyces sp. NPDC033270 | reverse complement strand
TGGTGTTCTTCCTTCCTTCTCCCTTGTTGTCGCTTTGTTTTTGTTCTGAGGGGGAGAACTGGGCCGCGCGGGGGGGGGTTTGAAGGAAACCCCCCCCCCCCACCCGTGCGCCGCCGGAGCTGTAGCGGACTCCGGCGGCGCACCTGCTTGTCCACAGCCTGTGGACAGCGAACCCTCAACCCCCGGGCGTCACCAGTCGCGCCTCGTAGGCGAACACCGCCGCCTGCGTGCGGTCGCGCAGCCCCAGCTTCACCAGGATGCGGCTGACGTGCGTCTTGACCGTGGATTCCGCGACGACGAGATGCGCGGCGATCTCACCGTTCGACAGCCCCTGGGCCACCAGCACCAGCACCTCCGTCTCCCGCTCGGTGAGATCGGCGATGCGCTCCTGGGCGGGGGCACGCGGGGTGCCCAGGCGGGAGAACTCCGAGATCAGACGCTTGGTCACGGTCGGGGCGAGCAGCGCCTCACCGGAGGCGACGATGCGCACGCCCTCGGCGAGCTGGCCGGCCGAGGCGTCCTTGAGCAGGAAGCCGCTGGCTCCGGCGCGCAGCGCCTGGTACACGTACTCGTCGAGGTCGAAGGTGGTCAGCACCAGGACCTTGGCGTCCGCGTTGGCGGCGACGATCTCGCGGGTCGCCTCCAGGCCGTTCATCTCCGGCATCCGGATGTCCATCAGGACGACATCGGGCTTGAGGACGGAGACCTTGCGCACCGCCTGGAGCCCGTCGACGGCCTCGCCGACGACCTCGATGTCCGGCATGGCGTTGAGCAGGACGGAGAAGCCCTCGCGGACCATCACCTGATCATCGACGATCAGTACCCGGATCATGCTCCGCTCCCCTTGGGCGTGGTCTCCCCCGCCGCGTTCGACACCGGGATGAACGCGGCGACCTCGAAGCCGCCGTCCTCGGTGTGCTCGGCGGTCATCTCGCCGCCCAGCATTTGTACCCGCTCGCGCATGCCCAGCACGCCGTGCCCCGCGCCCGGGGACGGCTTGGCCAGCCGGCTCGGGGTGCCGTTGACGATCCGCAGGCCGATCCCGCCCAGGACATAGGAGATCTCCACCCGGGCGTCGGCACCCGGCGAGTGGCGCAGCGCGTTGCTCAGGGCCTCCTGGACGATCCGGTACGCGGAGAGCTCCACGCCCTGCGGCAGCGGCCGGGGCGCGCCGGTGATCACGGCCTCCACGGTCAGTCCCGCGCTGCGGACGCTGTCGAGCAGCGAGTCGAGGCTGGCGAGCGTCGGCTGCGGGGCCTCCGGGGCGCCATCGGCGAAGGCGTCCGGGTCCTCGGAACGGACCACACCCAGAATGCGGCGGAGTTCGGTGAGCGCGGCGACGGCGTTCTCCCGGATCGTGGCGAAGGACGTGGCGAGCTCGGGCGGGGTGTTCTCGACCCGGTACGGGGCGGCCTCGGCCTGGATGGCGATCACGGACATGTGGTGCGCGACCACATCGTGCAGCTCGCGGGCGATGGTGGCGCGCTCCTCCAGGAGCGTGCGCCGGGACCGCTCCTCGGCGGTGGCGGTCTGGGTCTCGACGACCTGCCGGCGCTCCTCGCGCCAGGCGCGCACCGCCGCGGCGGCGATCAGCACCAGACCGGAGAAGAACGCCACCGGCGGCAGATCGCTCGGCCTGTTCCCGCCGAGCGCCAACAGCACGGCCGCCACACCGAAGGTGACCAGCCACATCTCCACCGCGAGGCGCGGCCGGGTGCGCAGCACCACGAGGGTCATCACGGCGAGGTGGGTGGCGTAGGCCGCGCCCGCGAAGAGACTGTCGTACGAGGAGAGGGCCACGGACGCGAACCACCCGATGACCACCGTGAACAGCGAGATCCAGTAGGCGCCCACCGGCCGGAAGAGGGTGATCGCCGGCGTGGCGGCCACCAGCAGGCAGTAGCCGGCCACCAGCAGGCCGGCTACCGAGCCGATGTCGTAGCTCATGGCGAGGGCCGCGAGGAAGACCAGCGCCGAGAAGCCCCCGACGATCATGTGCGGCAGCCAGCGCGCCCAGTGCCGGATCCGCTCGGGCAGCCAGGGCACCCACCGGGACACCTTGGCGTCCTCCAGCGGCGGCATCGGGCGGAAGGCGAAGGCGTCGACGAACAGGTCCTGGCGCAGCCGGTGCAGCGCGCCATGAGCTATCCGGGCCTCGGAGCGCAGGGTGCTCTGCGTCTGGGTCTTCTCGTTCACGCTGACAACGGTAAGCAGAGACCGGCCCCCGGGCGTCCCCACCAGTGGGGATCTCCGGAGGTCCGTCTCAAGTACTACCCGGCGGTCACAACAGCGCGACCAGGAGGCGGCAGCTGGGCGTACCGGGCGTGACCGGCGCGTAGTGGCCCACGCCGGGCAGCTCGCGCAGGTCCGTACCGTCGGGGTGCGCCGCCGCGTAGCGCTGGGAGACGCTGAGCGGGACATCGTCGTCGTCGGCGCCGTGCAGGATCGTGACCGGGACGCCCGGTGGCGGGCGGCGGGCGGGATCCGCGGCGGCCAGGCGCTCCGGGAGCCCGGGGCCCGCGCCCAGAAGCTCGGCGACCGCGCCGTTGCTCAGCCGCAGCTCATGGGCGCGGGCGAGATCGGCGACCGGCGAGACGGCGATCACCCGGGTCACCGGGGTGCCGGGGCGGGCGGCGGCCAGCAGCGCGAGATGGCCGCCCGCGGAGTGCCCCACGAGGACGACGCCCGCGGCGCCGGGTACCTCGCGCACCGCCGCCTCGACGGCCGCCGCGACGTCCTCGAACGTCTGCGGCGCACCGCCCCCGGCACCGACCCTGCGGTACTCCGCGAGCGCCACCGGCAGCCCCCGCCCGGCCAGCTCGGCGGCGAGCGGCGACAGATGGCGGCGGTCGTAGGCCGCGCGCCAGAACCCGCCGTGCAGGAACACCACCAGCGGACCGGTCGCCCCCGAGGGGGTGTCCGCGCCCGCCCGCGGCCCGTAGAAGTCGACGATCTGGTCCGGATGCGGCCCGTACGCCACCGTGCGGTCCGGCGCCACCGGGGCGAGCCCCAGCAGCGCCGTCTCCTCGTCCGGCACGCTCACCCACCCGCTCCGGCCGCCCGCGGCTCCCCCTCGGGCAGCGCCCCCAGCACCTCGCCGAGCGTCCACGCCGCCCGCTCCGCCTCCGCGAAGGAGGTGTAGAGCGGGGTGAAGCCGAAGCGCAGCACGTCGGGCCGGCGGAAGTCGCCGACCACCCCGCGCCGGATCAGCTCCTCCATCACCGCGCCGGCACCCGAGCAGGCCAGCGACACCTGACTGCCGCGCCGCTGGTGGTCCACCGGTGTGACCGACCGGGCCCGGCCCGGCGGTACGTAGGCGCCGACGCACTCCAGGAAGAAGTCCGTCAGAGCGAGGCTCTTGGTGCGGACGTCCTCGATGGCGACCCCGTCCCAGGCCTCCAGCGCCGCCTCCAGCGCGAGCAGCGACAGGATGTCGGGGGTGCCGACCCGGCCGCGCGCCGCGCCGTCCGCCGGGGCGTAGGCGGGATCCATGGCGAACGGGTCGGCGTGCGAGTTCCAGCCCGGCAGCGGCGATTCGAACCGCTCCTGGAGGCTCTCGCGGACGTAGAGGTACGCGGGCGACCCCGGGCCGCCGTTGAGGTACTTGTACGTGCAGCCGACGGCGAGGTCGACATGGTGCGCGTCGAGGCCGACCGGCAGGGCGCCGGCGCTGTGGCACAGGTCCCAGACCGCGAGCGCGCCCGCGGAGTGCAGCGCGTGGGTGATGCCGGGCAGGTCGTTGAGCTCGCCGGTGCGGTAGTCGACGTGGTTGACCAGCGCCAGCGCGGTCCGCTCGGTGACCTCGTCGGCGATCCGCGCGGGCTCCACCGGCCGCACCGCGAGGCCGGTCATCCGGGCCGCGGACCGGGCGATATAGCCGTCGGTCGGGAAGGTCGCGGCGTCGACCAGGATCTCCGTGCAGCCCTTCCCGGCCATCCGTACGCCACCGACCACGGCCTTGAAGATGTTGACGCTGGTCGAGTCGCCGACCACCACCCGGCCGGGAGCCGCCCCGATCAGCGGGGCGATCTTGTCGCCGATCCGCTCGGGCGCGGTCCACCAGCCGGATTCCGTCCAGGAGCGGATGCGCAGCTCGCCCCACTCGCGGCCGATGACCTCGGCGATCCGGCCGGGCACCGCGCGGGGCAGCGCCCCCAGGGAGTTGCCGTCGAGGTAGACCGTGTCGTCGAGGGTGAAGCGGTCGCGTATCGCGGCGAGCGGATCGGCGGCGTCCAACTGCCGGGCGCGGACGGCCTGTTCGCGCTCGCCGACGGACTCGGGGACGCCGGCGCCGCCGGTGGTTCGGGGAGTCTCAGACATGGCTGCGCGCCGTCCACAGCTCGGGGAAGACGTTCTTGCGGGCCCGCTTCTCCAACCAGGCCACACCCGCGGAACCGCCTGTTCCCATCTTCGCCCCCATCGCCCGCCGGGTCGCGACGAGGTGGTCGTTGCGCCAGCGCCACACCAGCTCGCCGACGTCGGTCAGCGCCTCGCCGAGCCGAACCAGCTCCGACTCCTGCGGACCGGCGTAGATCTCGCCCCAGGCCGCCTCGACGGCCGGGTCCGGCTCGTAGCGCTGCGTCGGGTCCCGCCGCAGTACGGCCTCGGGGACGGCATGGCCGCGGCGCGCGAGCAGCCGCAGCACCTCGTCCCACAGGCTCGGCTCCTGGAGGGCCTTCTCCAGCTCGGCGTGGACCCGGGGCGCGCCGCGGTGCGGCACCAGCATGGACGAGGACTTCTCGCCGAGCAGGAACTCCATCCGCCGGTACATCGCGGACTGGAACCCGCTGCCCTCGCCGAGCGCGCTGCGGTAGGCGTTGAACTGCGCCGGGGTCAGCTTGGCGAGCGGCTTCCAGGCCGCGTTCAGCGCCTCCAGCTCGTCACACGAGCGGCGCAGCGCGTCCATCGCCACCGTCAGGTCGTCGCGGCGCAGCGCCTCGGCGGCGGTCTGCCACTCATGGACGATGACGGTGAACCACAGCTCCATGACCTGCGTGGTGACCAGGAAGACCATCTCGCCGGGGTCGTCGGAGAGCGGGTGCTGGAGGTGGGTGAGAACGTCCGCCTGGACGTAGTCCTCGTACGGGGTGGTACCTGCGAAGTCGAGGTTCGGGGTCTCAGGCTCCTGAGCCCCGCCGGTTACCTCGTGGGACATCGCTGTCTCCTCGAAACGTACTCCGGGTAGCGGTCCGCCCCTGCCATGCCGGCACGGGGGCCCCGGTCCCCACCGGGCATCTTCCGCAATGGTCCCCGCAGATGGCAAGGCCCGCCTGGTCAGAGAGCCAGGCGGGCCAGGTCACGGCTCAGGAGAGGGTGTCGGCAGCGGTCGGCGAGGAGTCGCGCAGGAAGGTCGTGCAGCGCTCGTACTCGTCCTGTTCGCCGATCGCCTGGGCGGCGCGGGCCAGGGCGTGCAGGGCCCGCAGGAAGCCGCGGTTGGGCTCGTGCTCGAAGGGCACCGGGCCGTGGCCCTTCCAGCCGGCCCGGCGCAGCGCGTCCAGGCCGCGGTGGTAACCGGTGCGGGCGTAGGCGTACGACTCGACGACCCGGCCCTGCGCGAAGGCGTCGTCCGCGAGCTGCGCCCAGGCCAGGCAGGAGGTCGGGTACTTCGCGGCGACATCGGACGGCGCGGTGCCCGCGGCCAGCAGCTCGCGGGGCTCCGGGTCGTCGGGCAGATGGGTCGGGGGCGGTCCCCCGAGCAGGTTCTCGTGAATGGCCATGGGACCAGTATCGCTGCGCAAGGGTTTGCTTCCCACGTTGTCGGCTGCGCCTTGCTGCTTCCCACGTTGTCGGCTTTCCCGCCGTGGGGGTTTCTCGCCGTGGCGCCTGCGGCGGGCTGGTGCCGCTGCGCGGGGCGTTTTCGGCAGCGGGTGCGGCCCTCCGGACTCCGTCCTGCGGTCCGCCCCCTCCCGTGAGTGGGGGAAGGAGACCGGTGGGGGTGAACGTCAGCGTTCGTGTGCCGGTAGTCGACGGACGGGGCCCGCCCCCACCGGGCCCGTCTTCCCACCCACCCACGGGAGGGGACAGACCGTAGGACGAAGTCCGTAGGGCTGTCACCGCAGCCGACAAACAACCGCCCGCCGCAGGCGACACGGCGCGAAAGCCAGACAAGTCGGCCGCAGCAAAGCGCAGCGGAGGGGCCCGCCGCAGGCGCAACGGCGAGCAACACGCACGGCGCCGCAGCCGACAACGTGGGAAGCAACCCAGCGTCAGCGGACTAGCGATCGCCAGGATCCAACGGCGGCGCACTCACCCCGCAGTGGTAGGCGCACTCGGGGTGGCACCGCTTCTCCGGGGGCGGCTCAGGACCCCGGAGGACCGCGGGGCGGACCGTCGACCAGGCGATCAGTGCGCCGACCACCAGCACGCCGGCGCACAACGGCATCGCGCGCCGGAACGTCGCGGCGAACTCCTCCGCCGAGCGGTACGCCTCCGGGCCCATGCCCGCCAGCAGCGGCAGCGCGGCCACCGCCATCAGGCCCGCGGCCCGCGCCGCCGCGTTGTTGATACCGCTGGCCAGGCCCGCCCGGTCGACGTCCACCGACGCCAGCACGGTCGCGGTGAGCGGCGCGACCAGCGTCACCATCCCCGCACCGAGCACCACCATCGCGGGCAGCACATCGGCGAAGTACGACGCCTCACGGCCCACCCGCAGCATCAGCAGCATCCCGGCGGCGCAGAGCAGTGGGCCGACGGTCAGCGGGATCCGCGGCCCGATGCGCTCCCCCAGCTCCCCGGAGCGGGCGGACAGCAGCAGCATCAGCACGGTCGTCGGCAGCAGCGCGGTACCCGCCTGCACCGCCGAATAGCCCGCCACGACCTGCAGCTGGAGCACGGAGAGGAAGAAGAACCCGCTGAACGCGGCGTAGACGCACACCGTCACCGCGTTGATGGCGGAGAACGTCCGGATGCGGAAGATCGCGGGCGGCAGCATCGGATCGGCACGGCGCCCTTCGGCACGCACGAAGACGACTCCGAGCAGCACCCCGGCCACCGCGGGCACCAGCACGCCCGGCGCGGCGCCCCGGTCCGGCGCGGCGATCAGCGCATAGGTCACCCCGGCCAGCGCCAGCGCCCCCAGCACCGCGCCCCGTACGTCGAAGCCACCGCGCCCGCGGGCGTCCCGCTCCCGGGTCTCCGGTACGTGCCGCAGCGCGACCGGCACACACACCGCGGCGAGCGGCACGTTCAGGAAGAACACCCAGCGCCAGCCGGGGCCGTCCACCAGCCACCCGCCGACGAACGGGCCGACCGCCGCCGCCACCCCGCCGAGCCCCGACCAGGCGCCGACGCCCCGCGCCCGGTCGTCGGGGTGGAAGACGGCCTGGATCAGCGCCAGCGAGCCGGGCGTGAGCAGCGCCCCGCCGACGCCCTGCAGCGCCCGGGCCGCGATCAGCACCCCGGCGCCCGGCGCGAGGCCGCACAGCAGCGAGGCCGCGGCGAACCAGACCACGCCGATCACGAAGATCCGGCGCCGCCCGTAGCGGTCTCCCAGCGCCCCGCCCAGCAGGATCAGCGAGGAGAGCGTGAGCAGGTACGCGGTCACGGTCCACTGCAGGACCGCCAGATCCGCGTCGAGGTCCTCGCCGATCCGCGGCAGCGCGACATTGACGACCGTGCTGTCGAGCAGCGCCATGCCAGAGCCCAGCACGGCCGTGGTCAGCACCCACCGGCCCTGCGCCGAGGCCAGCCGGACCCCGCCGGGGGCTTGCGACCCACGCCGTTCGCTCATACGGCGAGCTTGCCCGGCGGCCGGCAGCCGCGCACGGCGAAGGCCCCGCACCTCAGGGAGGATGCGGGGCCTTGGAGCCGTACGGGACTACTTGATCTTGGTGCCCGTAGAGCGCAGGTTGGCGCAGGCCTCGGTCACCCGCTTGGCCATACCGGCCTCGGCCAGCTTGCCCCAGCTGCGCGGGTCGTAGGTCTTCTTGTTGCCGACCTCGCCGTCGACCTTCAGCACGCCGTCGTAGTTGCGGAACATGTGGTCCGCGACCGGGCGGGTGAAGGCGTACTGGGTGTCGGTGTCCAGGTTCATCTTGACCACGCCGTTCTCCAGCGCGGTGGCGATCTCCTGCTCGGTGGAGCCGGAGCCGCCGTGGAAGACGAAGTCGAACGGGGCGGCCTGGCCGTACTTGGCGCCGACGCCCTCCTGGAGGTCCTTCAGCAGCTCGGGGCGGAGCACGACGTTGCCCGGCTTGTAGACGCCGTGGACGTTGCCGAAGGAGGCGGCGAGCAGGTAGCGGCCCTTCTCGCCGAGACCGAGCGCCTCGGCCGTACGCAGCGCGTCGTCGACCGTGGTGTACAGCTCGTCGTTGATCTCGTGGGTGACGCCGTCCTCCTCGCCACCGGTCGGGGTGATCTCGACCTCAAGGATGATCTTGGCGGCGGAGGCCTTGGCCAGCAGCTCCTGGCCGATGGCCAGGTTGTCGGCCAGGTTCTCGGCCGAGCCGTCCCACATGTGCGACTGGAACAGCGGGTTCTGGCCCTTGGCCACCCGCTCCGCGGAGATGTCGATCAGCGGACGGACGTACCCGTCCAGCTTGTCCTTGGGGCAGTGGTCGGTGTGCAGCGCGACGGTGATGTCGTACTTGGCCGCGACGACATGCGCGAACTCGGCGAGCGCGACGGCGCCGGTCACCATGTCCTTGTTGTACTGGCCGCCCAGGAACTCCGCACCACCGGTGGAGATCTGGATGATGCCGTCGCTCTCGGCCTCGGCGAAGCCCCGCAGCGCGGCGTGCAGCGTCTGCGTCGACGTGACGTTGATGGCCGGGTAGGCGAACTTGCCTGCCTTCGCCCGGTCCAGCATCTCGTTGTAGACGTCGGGGGTTGCGATGGGCATCTGTCCGCTCCTTGTGTATGCGGGTGTGCGTTCTTGGCCCTGACCAGGCGAGGACTTCGCCGGGCCACATCTTTCCAGACTCGGCCGACTGCTCCACATCGCCCATCCGGCCGTCATGCGAAAGGGGTGCGGTGTTTCACGTGAAACACCGCACCCCTCAGCAAAGGCGCAGGTCAGAGCGGCAGGTACCGGCTCCCACGGCCCTTTGGCAGGCCTCAGCCCAGGCCGAGGTCACCGAGCTGGTAGCCCGTGATATAGGGCAGCCCGGCCTCGGCGATCGCCGAGGCGGCGCCACGGTCGACGATCGTGGCGATCGCGACGACCTCGGCACCCGCCTCGCGCGCCGCCTCGACGGCGGTCAGCGGCGAGCCGCCGGTGGTGGAGGTGTCCTCGACGACCAGCACCCGGCGACCCTTGATGTCCGGGCCCTCGATACGGCGCTGCATACCGTGCGCCTTCTGGGCCTTACGGACGACGAAGGAGTCCAGCCGGCGGCCGCGGGCGGCGGAGGCGTGCAGCATCGAGGTGGCGACCGGATCGGCACCGAGCGTCAGCCCGCCCACCGCGTCGTAATCAAGATCGGCGGTGATGTCCAGCATCAGCTGACCCACCAGCGGCGCGGCCTCGCCGTCCAGGGTGATCCGGCGCAGGTCGATGTAGTAGTCGGCCTCCTTGCCGGAGGAAAGCGTCACCTTGCCGTGCACCACGGCCTTGTCCTTGATCTGCTGCAGCAGCTCGCCGCGCACGTCGTCACTCATGCCCATGAGCTTAGGCGGTGCCCGGGGACAGGCTCCGCCAGCTCCACGTCGTGGAGATCTCCAGGGGGTCGATGGGCGTGACCAGGCGCGGCAGCGTGTTGAGGCCGTTCGGCGGCCCGGACTGCGGCTCGACGCAGACCGCGGCCTCCTGCTCGTCGTAGACCACGACCCACTCGGCGCGGCTGGTGACCCGCAGCTCCAGACGGCCCGGCCAGGTGAGCGTGACATCGACGCCCCGCGGCATGCCGAAGCAGTCGTCCCAGGGCCCCGACTTCGGCACCATCCGCCGCCCGGTCGGGAGGTGGTCGGCGCCCCGCTCCTCCTGCCACTCCGGCGCGAAGTCGAGCCGCACGTCCGCACCGCCCTCGCCCAGATTGCGCAGGAACCAGGGGTGCCAGCCGGCCTGCGCCGGGAAGGAGTCGGCGGCCGCCTCGACGCCCATGGTGAGGGTGAGCGAACCGCCGTCCTCGGCCAGTTCGACGAGCTGGGTGACCTGCCCCGGGTACGGCCACGGAGCAGCCGGGTCCGCGAGGTCGTAGGTGAAGACCGCCTGCGTCGCGCTCGAACGCGCGGTGCGCCAGCGGAGGTTGCGGCCGGTGCCGTGGATGGCGTGCGGTGCGGCGTTGACCGGCATCTGGTGCAGTTCCCCGCCGTTGCGGAACCGGCCGTTCTCGATCCGGCCGCACCATGGGACCATCGGGAAGCAGCCGTAGTGGGAGCCCTGCCGCAGCAGCTCCGTACCGCCGACGCGGAGGCTGCCGATCCGGCAGCCGTTGTCCGGTTGAACGGTCACTTCGGCGGACCCGGCCGCCAGCCGCACGCCCGCTGCCTGCGGCGCGGGCTGAGTGGGGTTGTCGGTGCTCACGGTCCGACCCTCCCATGTTTCGCTGCGCTCGGCCTGCTTCCCACGTTGTCGGCTGCGGCGCCGTGTTTCTTCTCGCCGTTGCGCCTGCGGCGGGCGTTTGTCTGTCGGCTGCGGTGACAGCCCTACGGACTCCGTCCTACGGTCTGTCCCCTCCCGTGAGTGGGTGGGAAGACGGGCCCGGTGGGGGCACACCTGATCCGTCGACTACCGGCACACGAACGCCGACGTTCACCCCCACCGGTCTCCTTCCCCCACCCACGGGAGGGGGCGGACCGCAGGACGGAGTCCGGAGGGCCGCACCCGCTGCCGAAAACGCCCCGCGCAGCGGCACCAGCCCGCCGCAGGCGAACCAAGCGAAACCCCCACGGCGGGAAAGCCGACAACGTGGGAAGCAGCAAGGCGCAGCCGACAACGTGGGAAAAACTAGCCGCGCCGCCGCCTCAGTACGCGCCCCACCACCACCGCCGACGCCAAAACAACCGCCGCGGCCGGGGCCGCCCACCGCAGGGTCGCCGAGGTGCTGTTCGTCTCGGGTGCGGGCACCGGTGCGTAGCGTCCGCGGGGCGGAGCGTGGTCGACCTCCTCCGCGCTGCGCCCGATCATCGTCCGGCGGGCGTGCGCGGCCTCCGCGGGGGCGGCGCCGTCCGCGTCCTCGCCGTAGGCGTGCTCGGGGTGCGCGTCCTGCGCCGCGCCCTCCGCGGCCGGGTCGTCCGTCCCGGCCAGGTCGTCCGCCGCCCCGATCTCGTCCTCGTCGGTGAGCGGATCGAGGGAGGGCGGTGGCACCTCGGTGTCGAACACGCTGTGCCGGTCGGAGTCGTCGGCGTCGGCCACCGGCCGCTGCCGCAGATCCGCCGCCAGGTTCTCCGCGAAGCGGTCCAGCAGCCGACGGCCCGCGGATCGGGCGGCCTGGTCGCTGGCCTCGGCGAGCCGGCCGTCGCTGTGCAGCGTGCCGGCGCAGGCCAGGGTCGTGCCGGGGCCGGGCTCGGTGGCCGGGGAGAGGCGTACGGCCAGCGTCAGCACGACCGCGCCGTCGCCGCGCGCCTCGGTGCCCTTCGCCTCCACGGTCACCGTGGCGGGCGCGCCGTCCTCGCCGGATCTGTCGTCCGCGGCGTCGCTGACCGTCAGCGTGCCGCGGTAGGTGATGGTGGAGCTTCCGATGCGCAGCCGCAGCCGGCCCTCGGGGCAGTGCGGGGCCGCGTCGGCGTCGAGCTGGACTCCCGGGACACAGCGCGCCACCCGCTCCGGCTCGGTGAGCGCCTGCCGCACGGTCCCGACGGGAAACGGAACGTACACCTCATGCTCCATGACATGGGAGCCTAATTCCTTCTCCGGCGCCGAGGGGACCCCTTGGCGGGTGTGGGCGCTGTTCGCGTCGGGACCGCCCGCGCCCGGGCCCGCCGTCCGCCCTTCGCCCGCACGCACGGTGGCCCGTCGCATCAGTCCAGATACCGCGGGTGCATCAGCGTCGACGCCGGCAGTCCGGACATCCTGGCCCGGGCCGCCCCGCTCCGGCCGGCCAGCAGCTCGTCGACGGTCAGACCCCCCAGACGCGGCGCATCGGACGCGCGCACGAACCGCGGGGGGCGCCGAGCGGCCAGTACGAAGCCCCAGTACCGCGGCCCGCCGGGCGACGGTACGGCGGTGGGTGCCTCAACGGCCGCCGACCGGGCCGGTCCCCCCAGCCGGTCCGGGCCGCCGGAGACGTCCGCGGGCCGGCCCGGCAGGCGGTACGGGACGGTCGCCAGGCCCACCGACCGCACCGTCGTCTCCACCGTCCAGTACGACCGCGCCCGCGTGCTCGGCGCCCCGGCGTGCACCACCAGCCGCCCGTCGCGGGCCAGCATCCGCGCCGCCAGGCCGTAGAACTCCTGGGAGTAGAGCTTGGTGCTGGCGGTGATCCCGGGATCGGGGAGATCGGAGACGATGACGTCGTACGGCTCCGGGGGCCGGCCGTGCGCACCGTGCCGCCGCAGCCAGTCGAAGGCGTCGGCGGTGACCACATGCACCCGCGGATCGTCCAGCGAGTGCTGGTTGAGGCGCGAGAGCCCGGGGTCCGTGCGCGCCAACCCCACGACACCGGGGTCGAGTTCGACGACGGTCACCGAGCGGACCCCGCCATGGCGGAGGATCTCGCGCACCGCCAGGCCGTCGCCGCCGCCCAGGACCAGCACCCGGGCGTGCGGTCCCCCCGCCAGCGCCGGATGCACCAGCGCTTCGTGGTAGCGGAACTCGGTGTCCGCGCTGACCCGCAACCGCCCGTCCAGATACAGCTCCAGCGGCTGGCCGGAACCTTTCCTCCCGCGCCCCGCACCGACGACGGGCCCCGTGCCACCGGTCATCACCACTTCCTGGACGCCGGTCTGCACCGCGACCCGCGCCGACGAGCCGTACACCGCCCGCCGGGCGGCGCGTTCGAACGGCGTGGCCAGAAGCACCCCCGCGGCCAGCAGCGCGAGCACCAGGACGTTGATGCCGAACAGCGCCCAGCGGGCGCGGGCGGTCAGATCGCGCCGGAACAGCCACAGCACCAGCACGCCACCGGCCGCCGCGTTGACCGCACCGGTGACCAGCGCGCCGGTCAGCTGGCCCAGGTTCGGCAGGAGCAGAAAGGGAAAGGCCAGTCCGCCGACGAGCGCACCGACGTAGTCCGCGGCGAACAGGTCGGCGACCGCGCCGCCCGCGTCCTGCCGGCGGACCCGCTGGATCAGCGTCATCAGCAGCGGCACCTCGGCGCCGATCAGCACGCCGATGGCCAAGGAGAAGCCGACGAGCGCGGAGCGGGACTGGCCGTACCAGGCGAAGCAGGCGTAGAGCGCCATCGCCGAGCAGCCGCCGACCAGCGCGAGGCCGGCCTCGACCGCGCCGAAGCCGACCGCCGCCCGGCAGCGCATCCGCTTGGCGAGCAGCGCGCCGACGCCCATCGCGAAGACCATGACGGACAGGACGACCGAGGCCTGGGTGACCGAGTCGCCGACCAAGTACGTCGCCAGGGCGACCAGTTCGAGTTCGTAGACCAGGCCGCAGGCGGCGCAGACGAAGACCACGGCGAGGACCAGCAGCCTGCCGAGCCCGGCCGGCACGGGCAGTCGCGCCGGTGTCATGGCCTCCGGCGGCCCGAGGGCGCCGGCAAAAGCGGACTCTGGCGGGTCGATCATGAAATGAACGCTACGTGACGATTCGCCGCCTCTAGGTCACCCACACGAGTGCACTCTGCGGGCTACACGCGTCAGTTGGGGCGACGTCGATGCGCGGCGCAGATCGACGCTCCCGCGCCGCACGCCCGGCGCACACCACGCCGCACGCGCCCCAGCGCACCTCAGGGCCCGGGGCGCACACTCCCGACGCCCGCCACACCCCCTCGCCCCCGACTCGCCTGCGACCGCCGGCGGCTCTAGACCGCCGCGACCGCCGCGCGTACGCCCACGCGGGTACGGGTGGCCACCAGGCGGCCCTCCTGCGGATACGCGTGCCAGGTCCGCCAGCGCACCTGCCCCTGCTGGCACTGCGCCAGCATCGCGGTGAAGGCGTGCGGCGAGCCGGGGAACGTACCGGCCAGACCGTGCGGATGCTCGGCGACCAGCGCGAGCAGTTCCTGCGCGCGGCCCGCGAACGAGCCGCGCGAGAGCGTCTCCACATGCGCGGCGAACTCGTACTCCCAGTCACCCAGGCGCTTCGCCACACCGAGCGGCAGCGGAGTGCTGCTGCCCGGCATACAGGCGACCGTCTCGGAACAGGTGCCGTGCTCCTCTTCGAGAAGCACCTGATGAGAGGCGCCCAGCAGTCTCAACTGCACCTGCGCGCCGTGGAGTTGGAGGTCGAGCACGGCGAGGGCCGGCAGGGGTTCCCTGCCCAGCGCCCAGGCCAGGTCGGATGCACGGGTATCGGTGTACGCCGTCGTCAAAGTGGTGAGCATGGGTCGGCTCCGCAAGCACGCAGTGGAATGGTGGGCCGGCCTGCCCGAGAAGGATCAGGGATGCACGTCTGCCCGCCGGCTCGTGCCCACGTGGGATCGGAGAACGTGGGGGATTCTCTATGAAGAGGGAATCATGAAAGCCCGGTCGCCCAACAGTCTTTTTACCCATCTTCGCCGGGTTTCCATCCCCTAGAGGGCCATGCAGTTCAACTGTTCAACATCCTTACGACCAGCGGGTGTTGGCCCCTTCGTCAACACCCGCCGGGCGCATATGCGAAGGGGCAAGAGCCACCCGCATGTGTGCAGCTGAACGAGCCCTTCGGCCGGTCCGATCGGCGCCGTACGGAGGTGCCGCGCCCGACTCAGCAACCCCCGCCGCCGCCACCACCGCAGCCGCCGCCACCACCGCCGCCACCGCAGGAGGAGGAGCCACCGCCACAGGAGGAGCCGCCGCCGCACGAGTGGCCGTGGTGCCCGCCGTGGTGCCCGCCGCTCGAACCCGCTCCGCCGGCGGCCCACCAGCTGCCGCTGCTGCTACTGCTCGACTTGCGGTAGCCGCTCCCGCCCCGCCCGCCGGCGCCGCCGCGCGAGGCCAGGGCCACCAGCCCGATCACCACCGCGCAGATCACCAGGAAGACCACGATTCCCATCTGCCTCACACTCCCTTTCCGTCCCCCGAAGCGTGGGGCACCTCCCACGCCCTCAGGCAGTGGGGGCACATCGCTCCGTCCGGCGCCCCGTGCGCCGCTCGCGGCGCCGTCCGCGCCGCCGGCCGTCCGCGTCGACGGCCGTCACAGTCCTGTACGCGGGGCTGATGCCCGGGCCCGGGAGTCTCAAAGCACAGTTGAGGAAGTCCAGAGGTTCGGCGGAGGATGGCGCGCATGGACCGACCGCTGCTCAATCGCCGCCTCGCCGAATTCGGCACCACGATCTTCGCCGAAATGTCAGCACTCGCCCTACGGACCGGCTCCATCAACCTCGGCCAGGGGTTCCCCGACGCCGACGGTCCCGAGGAGGTCAGAGAGGCAGCGGTCCGTGCCCTGCGCGACGGCCGCGGTAACCAGTACCCGCCCGGCCCCGGTATCCCCGAACTGCGCACCGCCGTCGCCGCCCACCAGGAGCGCTTCTACGGCCACCTCGGCCTGGCCTACGACCCCGACACCGAGGTCCTGGTCACCGCCGGCGCGACCGAGGCCATCGCGGCCTCGCTGCTCGCCCTGCTGGAGCCGGGCGACGAGGTCATCGCGCTGGAGCCGTACTACGACTCCTACGCCGCCTGCATCGCGATGGCCGGCGGCCGGCGCGTACCGGTGACCCTGCACGCCGATCCGGAGTCCGCGACCTACCGCCTCGACCTGGACGAGCTGCGCGACGCCGTCACCGATGACACCCGCCTCATCCTCCTCAACACTCCCCACAACCCCACCGGTACGGTCCTGACCCGCGCCGAACTCACGGCCATCGCCGAGCTGGCGGTGGAGCGCGACCTCCTCGTCATCACCGACGAGGTCTACGAACACCTCGTCTTCGAGGGCGAGCACCTGCCCCTGGCGTCCTTCCCCGGGATGCGCGACCGCACCGTCACCATCGGCTCGGCCGGCAAGACCTTCTCCTTCACCGGCTGGAAGGTCGGCTGGGTCACGGCGGCGCCCGAGCTGGTGAGCGCGGTCCGCTCCGCCAAGCAGTTCCTCACCTTCGTCTCCGCCGGCCCCTTCCAGTACGCCGTGGCCGAGGCCCTCGCCCTGCCCGACAGCTACTACACCGGCCTGCGCGACGATCTGCGCGCCAAGCGCGACATCCTGGCGACCGGCCTCGCCGACGCCGGCTTCCAGGTCTTCCGCCCCTCGGGCACGTACTTCATCACCACCGACATCCGCCCCCTCGGCGCTGAGCTGTCCAAAGAGGGGGACGGCTTCGCCTTCTGCCGCGCCCTGCCCGAACGCGCCGGCGTCGTCGCCATCCCCAACGCCGTCTTCTACGACCACAAGGACCAGGGCGCACCGTACGTCCGCTTCGCCTTCTGCAAGAGCGTCGATCTACTGCAGGAGGCGGCGGGACGGCTGAAGCGGCTCTGAGGGTCCGTCGACGCCCCTCCTCCGGGCCCTCGCACACAGACGAAGGCCCCGGAGCCGACAGCTCCGGGGCCTTCGCAGCCGGGTGGGTGTGGGACGGACGGGGCTCAGGCCTCGTCGTCACCCGGCTTGTCGTCGGAGTCGCCTTCGATCTCGGCCTCCAGGCCGAGCTGCTCGACGATCCACTTGTCGAATTCGATCGAGGCGCGGACCCAGCTGACCGTGCTCGACACAAAGTGTTCGAGCGAGACGCCGGTGCCGATCAGCATCGATGCCTCACCGATCAGACGGACCGTGCCGTCGTCATGGGTGTGGGTGTAGGCCTTGGGCCACAGCGTCCGGCGGTTCCAGTCGTCGATCGCCTCCAGCAGCTTCGACTTCTCGTCGATGCCGTGGGCACGGTCGTAGAACGTACGGACGGAGAAGATCTGCTGCTCCTCCTCGCCCCGGAACATGAAGTACGTGCGGAACTGCTCCCACGGGGCGGCGAGGTCACCCTCCTCGTCGACTACGTACTTCAGCTCCATCTGGTCGAGGAGCTGCTTGACCAGGTCCTGGTCTGGCACGACGGGACCATCAGGCCCCGACGGCTCGGGTTCGGGCTGGCCCCCGAAATTCGGAATCGAGGACGGGTCGATGCTCACCGTGGAATTCCCTTCGTATGGTCCTTGCCATCCTCCCCCACATCCGCCCCGTCCTGGCAAGCCCGGAGGGGCCGGTACGGGCAAGGTGTCGCTCAAGGCAACGATCCGGCGGCACGATCAGGCACCCGGGCCGGTCCGCCGGACCGGCCGGGGAGCCGTCCTCGCAGCTCAGGCCGCCCCTTCTCGCACCGGCAGCACCGACAGCCGATCACCGTCGACATCCACCCGCACGATGTCCCCGTCCAGCACGTCACCCGCCAGGATGGCGCGCGCGAGCTGGTCGCCGATGGCCGTCTGGACCAGGCGGCGCAGGGGGCGCGCGCCGTAGGACATGTCGGGGGCGGGCGCGCCGTCGACCGGCTCCTGGCCGAGCCAGGCGAGCCAGGTCAGGGCGCGGTCGGTGACGTCCAGCGTCAGCCGGCGCTCGCCCAGACGGCGCTGGAGGTGGTCGAGCTGGAGCCGGGCGATCCGCTGCAGCTGGTCCGTGCCGAGCGGGTGGAAGACCACCACGTCGTCGAGCCGGTTGAGGAACTCGGGCCGGAACGAGGAGCGGACCGTCTCCAGCACCTTCTCCCGCTTCTCGTCCTCCTTCAGCAGCGGGTCCATCAGGAAGGCGGAGCCGAGGTTGGAGGTCAGGATCAGGATGGTGTTGCGGAAGTCGACCGTGCGGCCCTGGCCGTCGGTGAGCCGTCCGTCGTCGAGCACCTGGAGCAGGATGTCGAAGACCTCGTGATGGGCCTTCTCCACCTCGTCCAGGAGGATGACGGAGTACGGGCGGCGGCGTACGGCCTCGGTGAGCTGGCCGCCCTCCTCGTAGCCGACGTAACCGGGCGGCGCGCCCACCAGGCGGGCGACGGAGTGCTTCTCGCCGTACTCCGACATGTCGATCCGGACCATCGCCCGCTCGTCGTCGAAGAGGAAGTCCGCGAGCGCCTTGGCCAGCTCGGTCTTGCCGACACCGGTCGGCCCGAGGAAGAGGAACGAGCCGGTGGGGCGGTCCGGGTCGGCGATCCCGGCGCGGGTGCGCCGCACCGCGTCGGAGACCGCCCGTACGGCCTCGGCCTGGCCGATCAGCCGCTTGCCGAGCTCGTCCTCCATGCGCAGCAGCTTCTGGGTCTCGCCCTCCAGCAGACGGCCCGCCGGGATGCCGGTCCAGGAGCCGACCACATCGGCGATGTCGTCCGGACCGACCTCCTCCTTGACCATGGACTCCTTGGACGCCTCCTGCTCGGCCTCGGCGGCGGCCGCCGCCTCGAGCTCCTGCTCGACGGCCGGGATCTCGCCGTAGAGCAGCTTGGAGGCGGTGTCGAAGTCACCGTCGCGCTGGGCGCGCTCGGACTGGCCGCGCAGGTCGTCGAGCTTCTCCTTCAGCTCACCGACCCGGTTGAGGCCCTGCTTCTCCTTCTCCCAGCGGGCGGTCAGGCCGCGCAGCTCCTCCTCCTTGTCGGCGAGGTCCTTGCGCAGCTTCTCCAGCCGCTGGACGGAGCCGGCGTCGGTCTCGTTCTTGAGCGCCAGCTCCTCCATCTTCAGGCGGTCGACGGCGCGCTGCAGCTCGTCGATCTCCACGGGCGAGGAGTCGATCTCCATACGGAGCCGCGAGGCCGCCTCGTCGACGAGGTCGATGGCCTTGTCGGGCAGGAAGCGGGAGGTGATGTAGCGGTCGGAGAGGGTGGCGGCGGCGACCAGCGCGGAGTCGGCGATCTGCACCTTGTGGTGCGCCTCGTAGCGGCCCTTGAGACCGCGCAGGATGGCCACGGTGTCCTCGACGGTCGGCTCGGCGACCAGCACCTGCTGGAAGCGCCGCTCCAGCGCCGGGTCCTTCTCGATCCGCTCGCGGTACTCGTCGAGCGTCGTGGCACCGACCATCCGCAGCTCGCCGCGGGCCAGCATCGGCTTGAGCATGTTGCCGGCGTCCATGGCCGAGTCGCCGCCGGCGCCCGCGCCGACGACCGTGTGCAGCTCGTCGATGAAGGTGATGATCTGGCCCTCGCTGGACTTGATCTCCGCCAGGACGGTCTTCAGCCGCTCCTCGAACTCACCGCGGTACTTCGCGCCCGCGACCATCGCCCCCAGGTCGAGCGCGACCAGCCGCTTGTTGCGCAGCGACTCGGGCACATCGCCCTTGACGATCCGCTGGGCCAGACCCTCGACGACGGCGGTCTTGCCGACGCCCGGCTCGCCGATCAGCACCGGGTTGTTCTTCGTCCGGCGGGAGAGCACCTGCACCACCCGGCGGATCTCGTGGTCCCGGCCGATGACCGGGTCGAGCTTGCCCTCGCGGGCGGCCGCCGTGAAGTCCGTACCGAACTTCTCCAGCGCCTTGTACGTGCCCTCCGGGTCGGCGTTGGTCACCCGCTGCCCGCCGCGGCTGGCCTCGAAGGCGGCCAGCAGCTTCTTGGCGGAGGCGCCCTGCTGCTCCAGCAGCTCACCGGTGCGGCCGCCCTTGGCGGCGATCCCGATCAGCAGATGCTCGGTCGAGACATAGGCGTCGCCCAGCTCCTTGGCCCGCTGGGTCGCGTCCGCGATCGCGGTGAGCAGCTCGCGGTCCGGCTGCGGCGGGGCGACCGTCGAGCCCTGCACGCTGGGCAGCGCGGCGAGCTGGCGCTCGGCGCCGTTGCGCAGCACGGCGGCGTCCGCCTCGACGGCGGCCAGCAGGTCCATGATGTTCTCGTTGTCCTGCCCGGCCAGCAGCGCCAGCAGGAGATGCGCGGACGTCATGTCCGCATGCCCGGCGGTGATCGCCCGGTCATTGGCGGCGCTCAGCGCCTCCCGGCTCTTGTTGGTCAGCTCGGCGTCCACGGCCCGGTGTCCTCCCTGTGTGCGTGCTGTTCCGATGCTTCTGCTTGCAGGTACTAACGTGCAATAAGTTGAGTCTATTCCACTCAAGCCTCCACTCAAGGCTCACCCCTGCGGGGGAATCGCCTCCGAATATGCCTCCGTCACTGGCTTCACCCGGCGACGCTGGCCTTCGACCACAAGGAGGTGCAGCATGACGGCTATGGCAGAAGCGCCGACGCCCACCAGTGAAGAAACCCTCCTGGACTACTTCCTCGCCCTGGAGCCTCCCGAGGGCTTCCGGGCCGAGCTGATCGAGGGTGAGCTTGTTATGACGCCGCCGCCGGACAACGGCCATGAGCGATGTTTCAGCAAGATCGTCAAGCAGGTCCTGGGCAAGTCCCACACCGACATGGACGTGTCCGGCAACAAGGGAATCGCGCTGTCACCCGGCGGCCTGTACCCCAAGAACTACGTGATCCCGGATGCCACCTTCGCACCCAGCGCCGCGGATCTCTTCGGCCTACCAGGAAACTGGGTTCCCAGCGACGCCGTCGCCCTGGTTGTCGAGGTGACCTCCAGCAAGCCCGACCGGGACCGCGTCATCAAACGCGACGCCTACGCCCGGGCGAACATCCCGCTGTACCTCCTCGTTGATCGCGAGAAGTCCACGGTCACGCTGTTCGGCGAACCGCAGGACGGGGACTATCGCGAGCTCCACCGCGTCCCCTTCGGCAAACCCCTCCCCCTCCCCGCCCCCTTCTCCTTCGACCTGGACACCACCGACTTCCTCTGAGCGGGCCGGGCCTACCCTTGCCCCCATGGCCCACGACCTCTCCGCCCTCACCCCCGAGTACCTCGCCTTCTGGGGCGAGTACCTGATGCCGACGCTCACCACGCTGCGTACGGACGGGACGCCGCACGTCGTCCCCGTGGGCGTCACCTACGACGCCGGGCAGCGGATCGCGCGGGTCATCACCCGCAAGGACAGCACCAAGGTCAAGAACATCCTCGCCGCCGGAGCGGACGGCGCGACCGTCGCCGTGTGCCAGGTCGACAAGGGGCGCTGGGCGACCCTGGAGGGCGTCGCGCGGGTGCGTACGGACGCCGAGACGGTGGCCGACGCGGTGCGCAGGTACGCCGAACGGTACGGGCGGACGCCGTCGCCGAACCCCGATCGAGTCATGATCGAGATCGCGGTGACCCGGGCGATGGGGCGGGCCTGAGAGCCGGTACCCGCACGGCGCGCACACCCCGGG
This sequence comes from Streptomyces sp. NPDC033270, assembly GCF_055576575.1. Lineage (NCBI taxonomy): Bacteria > Bacillati > Actinomycetota > Actinomycetes > Kitasatosporales > Streptomycetaceae > Streptomyces > Streptomyces sp. NPDC033270. The sequence goes on along the minus strand of NZ_JBVIRA010000005.1, from coordinate 234,767 downwards.
CCGGACCTGGCCGAAAACACACCCTCCACAGCAGGCGACAACTGCCCAACTGGTACTCAGGTACGACAGGAAACCGAACAGCTCCGCGCAATGAACGGGCGGGATCGGACCTGTCCCGTGCAGGAGACGGCAGCTGGAGGCCGCATGGCGTCGGCATTAGGCATCGTGACGACCGTTCCGCGCCCACCGCGCCCCGCCCCACCGAGACCGCACGCCGAGCTCTGCCCGCGCTGCGGTGGCCAACTCGCCGTGAACCAGGACGGCTGGAAGATCTGCCACGCCTGCGGTTACGCCTCGCCGCCCGGCACAGCCCCTCCACCACGGGCCGCCCTCGGGGGTATCGTCGCCCCCACAGTCGCCACGCCCCGGAGGGCACGATGAACTCGGTCCGAGTCACGGCGATCGCCTGCCTGATGCCGCTGTCCGAGCTGGACGAGGATCCGTTCCTGGTCGACGACCGCAGCCAGCACGACATGTGCCAACAGTGGGCGGCGGCCCGTGACTACCACCTGACCTGCCAGCTCAGCCTCTATCAGCTGCGTGCCGACCACCGCGCGCTGTGGCGGGACGTCGAAGAGGGCCTGGTCGATGTGTTCGTCACGCCCAACCGCCGGGCGCTGGAGAACGCCGTCGACGGCGCCGACGAGTTCTCCGCACGGTGCGCGGCGGCCGGCGTACGGCTGGAGACCGCCGACCTCGACGAGCCGGTCTACACGCTGGCGATGAAGTCGCAGGTGCACCGGCGGCTGTCGATGCCGACGGCCGGGTACAACGGCTGCTGACCGGCCCGGCGCACGGGGAAGCACACTCACGGAGATGACAAAAAGGGCCGGGATCACCCGGCCCTTTTCGCCACGTAGACGCGCGGCGCGCCCCGCCGTCCGCTACTCGGACCGCTTGGGCCGCCACACCACCAGCGCACTGGTCTGCTGGACGTCCTGATACGGCACCAGGTCACGCCGGTAGGAGGCGTGCACCGCCGCCTCCCGCTGGCGCATCGCGCTGGCCGCGCCCTCCAGGGCGCCCTGCAGCTCGACGATCCGCTGCTGCAGGGCCGCGACCTGGTTCTCCAGCTCGATGATGCGCTTGATACCGGCGAGGTTGATGCCCTCGTCCTGGGACAACTGCTGCACCGTACGGAGCAGTTCGATGTCCCGGGCCGAATAGCGGCGGCCCCGCCCGGCCGTGCGGTCCGGCGAGACCAGACCCAGCCGGTCGTACTGCCGCAGGGTCTGCGGATGCAGGCCGGAGAGCTGAGCCGCGACGGAGATGACGTACACCGGCGACTCATCGGTCAGTTCATACGGATTACGACGCTGCCCGCCCCGGCTGTCCATCTCAGTCTCCCTTCGCGGCCTGGAACAGCTCCGCCCGCGGGTCGTGGCCCGCGGTCGCCTCGCGATAGGACTCCAGCGCTTCCTTCGCCTTGTCGCCGAGGTCCTCGGGGACGAGCACCTCTATGGTGACCAGCAGATCACCGCGGGTGCCGTCCTTACGGGCCGCGCCCTTGCCGCGGGCCCGCATCGTGCGTCCGTTGGGGGTGCCGGCCGGCAGCTTCAGCGTGACCGGCGGGCCGCCCAGCGTCGGCACCTTCACCTCGCCGCCGAGCGCGGCCTCCGGGAAGGTCACCGGCACCGTGACGGTGAGGTTGTCGCCCTTGCGTCCGAAGACCGGGTGGGCGCCGACATGCACGACGACATACAGATCGCCGGCCGGGCCGCCCTGCTCGCCCGGGGCGCCCTTGCCGCGCAGCCGGATGCGCTGCCCGTCGGAGACGCCCGCGGGGATGCGGACCTGCATCGTGCGGGCGCTCGTCGCGCGTCCGCTGCCCTTGCAGACCTCGCAGGCGTCCTGGGCGATCAGGCCCCGGCCCTTGCAGTCGGCGCACGGGTCGGTCAGCGAGAAGCCGCCGCCCGCGCCCCGGCTGACCTGGCCGGTGCCGACACAGGTCGGGCAGACCCGAGGAGTACCGTTTTTGTCGCCGGTCCCCGAACACGCCTTGCAGGGCGCCTGGCTGGACATCCGCAGCGGAACCGTGGCCCCGTCGACCGCCTCGGTGAAGCTGAGCGTCACCTCGGACTCGATGTCCTGGCCGCGCCGCGGCTGGGTACGCGTACCCGCGCCGCCACGGTTGAACAGGCCGCCGAAGACGTCCCCGAGGCCGCCACCGAAGCCCCCGGCCCCGCCGGCCCCGCCCGAGCCCCCGAAGAGGTCGCCCAGGTCGAAGTTGAAGCTGCCGCCGCCCCCGCCGGGGCCGGGGCGGAAGCCGCCGTTGCCGAACAGCGCCCGGGCCTCGTCGTACTCCTTGCGGCGCTTGGCGTCGCCCAGGACGTCGTTGGCCTCGGAGATCGCCTTGAAGCGCTCCTCGGCCTTGGCGTCGCCCTTGTTGGCGTCCGGGTGGTTCTCGCGGGCGAGCTTCCGGTACGCCTTCTTGATCTCCGCGTCGGTGGCGTCCTTGGGGACGCCGAGGACCTTGTAGTAGTCCTTCTCGACGAAGTCCTTGGTGCTCATCCCCGACGTCCCTCCTTTCCTGCGGTTTTCTCGTTGGTCCTCACGTCAGCCCTCGTCCGGGCCACCGCTCTCCTCGTCCGAGGCCTTGGCCTCGTCCTCGGATCCGGACTTGGCGCTCTGCGCGCCCGGCTGCGGCTCGGCGACGGCGACCCGCGCGGGGCGGATCGTTCGCTCACCGATGCGATACCCGGGCTGCAGGATCGCAACGCACGTCGTCTCGGTGACATCCGGCGCGTACGAGTGCATCAGCGCCTCGTGGATCGTCGGGTCGAAGGGCTCGCCCTCCTTGCCGAACTGCTGCAGACCGAGCTTGGCGACCACGGTCTCCAGCGATTCGGCCACCGACTTGAAGCCGCCGACCAGTTCACCGTGCTCGCGGGCGCGGCCGACGTCGTCGAGCACGGGCAGGAGCTCGGACAGGAGGTTCGCCGCGGCGATCTCCTTGACCGTGACCCGGTCCCGCTCGACCCGGCGGCGGTAGTTCTGGTACTCCGCCTGGAGCCGCTGGAGGTCCGCCGTGCGCTCGTTGAGCGCGGTGCGCACCTGGTCCAGCTGCGCCTGGAGCGCTACGTCCTGTACGTCCCCGGCCGGGGCCGAGCCCGCCTTGTCGGCGGACTCGGCCTCCTGCGCCGCGTCTTCGGGAGCGGCGTCAGAGGGGACGTCAGGCTTCTCTTCGAAACCCGGGGTCTCCTCCGTCACGCGGCACCGTCCTTCTTGGGCTTCTCGTCGTCGACGATCTCGGCGTCCACGACATCGTCCTCGGCCTTGGCCTGCTCGGCACCCGGAGCGGCACCCTCGGCACCGGCAGCGCCCTGCGCGGCCTGGGCGTCGGCGTACATGGCCTGGCCGAGCTTCTGGGAGACGGCCGCGACCTTCTCGGTGGCGGTGCGGATCTCCGCGGTGTCCTCGCCCTTGAGCTTCTCCTTCAGCTCGGCGACGGCGGTCTCGACCTCGGTCTTGACCTCACCGGGGACCTTGTCCTCGTTGTCCTTGAGGAACTTCTCGGTCTGGTAGACCAGCTGCTCGCCCTGGTTGCGGGTCTCGGCGGCCTCGCGGCGGCGGTGGTCCTCGTCCGCGTACTGCTCGGCCTCCTGGCGCATCCGGTCGACCTCGTCCTTCGGCAGCGAGGAGCCGCCGGTGACGGTCATCTTCTGCTCCTTGCCCGTGCCCAGGTCCTTCGCGGTCACGTGCATGATGCCGTTGGCGTCGATGTCGAAGGAGACCTCGATCTGCGGGACGCCGCGCGGGGCCGGCGGCAGACCCGTCAGCTCGAACATCCCGAGCTTCTTGTTGTACGCCGCGATCTCGCGCTCGCCCTGGTAGACCTGGATCTGCACGGAGGGCTGGTTGTCCTCGGCGGTGGTGAAGATCTCCGAGCGCTTGGTCGGGATCGTCGTGTTCCGCTCGATGAGCTTGGTCATGATGCCGCCCTTGGTCTCGATACCGAGGGACAGCGGGGTGACGTCCAGCAGCAGGACGTCCTTGACCTCGCCCTTGAGGACACCGGCCTGCAGCGTGGCGCCGATGGCGACGACCTCGTCGGGGTTGACGCCCTTGTTGGCGTCCTTGCCGCCGGTCAGCTCCTTGACGAGCTCGGCGACGGCCGGCATACGGGTCGAGCCACCGACCAGGACCACGTGGTCGATCTCGGACAGCTGGATGCCGGCGTCCTTGATGACGTTGTGGAACGGGGTCTTGCAGCGGTCGAGCAGGTCCGCGGTCAGCTGCTGGAACTGCGAGCGGGTGAGCTTCTCGTCCAGGTGCAGCGGGCCCTCGGCGGAGGCGGTGATGTAGGGAAGGTTGATCGTCGTCTCGGTCGAGGACGACAGCTCGATCTTCGCCTTCTCAGCGGCCTCGCGCAGACGCTGCAGCGCCATCTTGTCCTTGGCCAGGTCGACGCCGTGGCCGTTGGCGAACTGCTTGACCAGGTAGTCGACGACGCGCTGGTCCCAGTCGTCACCACCGAGGTGGTTGTCACCGTTGGTGGCCTTCACCTCGACGACGCCGTCGCCGATCTCCAGCAGCGAGACGTCGAAGGTGCCGCCACCGAGGTCGAAGACCAGAATGGTCTGGTCGTCCTTCTCCAGGCCGTAGGCCAGGGCGGCCGCGGTGGGCTCGTTGACGATGCGCAGGACGTTGAGGCCCGCGATCTCACCGGCCTCCTTGGTGGCCTGGCGCTCGGAGTCGTTGAAGTAGGCCGGAACGGTGATGACCGCGTCGACGACCTTCTCGCCCAGGTACGCCTCGGCATCCCGCTTGAGCTTCTGCAGGATGAAGGCGCTCATCTGCTGCGGGTTGAAGTCCTTGCCGTCGATGTTGATCTTCCAGTCGGTGCCCATGTGGCGCTTGACCGACCGGATGGTCCTGTCGACGTTGGTAACCGCCTGGCGCTTCGCGACCTCGCCGACCAGCACCTCGCCGTTCTTGGCGAAGGCGACAACGGACGGCGTGGTCCTGGCGCCCTCGGCGTTGGTGATGACGGTGGGCTCACCGCCCTCGAGAACACTGACGACGGAGTTCGTCGTACCCAGGTCGATGCCGACCGCACGTGCCATTTCGATTCCTCCAGCTGACTTGAGTGGAACAGGCTCAAGAGTGCAACACCAAGAAAAACCTGTCAACAGACCTGAGCGTGAGCCACTCAACTTTTATGTCGCCCTTATCGTCACCCGGCCGCCACCGAAGACGCCGGGCCGCCGCACAGGGTTGCCTTCGCGACACAGATCACCGGCCGGGCGGCTTCATGGCACCCGGGAGAATGGGTAACCTCAGCCGCAGAACTAAAAAGTTACCGCTTAGTAGTTACCGCTCAGCTTTCTCAGTCTTCCGCTCTCGCAGGTTCGAGGAGCCCGTCATGCAACTCGCCGCGATCATCGTGTCGCTGGTCCTAATCGCGGTCGGCGTAGCGCTGTTCGGCCGCGCCATCCTGCAGATCTACCGCTTCATGCGGCTAGGCCAGCCCGTACCCGCAGGCACCCGCACCGACGATCCCACACAGCGCACCGTCACGGTGGTCAAGGAGTTCCTCGGCCACACCCGGATGAACCGCTGGGGCATCGTCGGCGTGGCGCACTGGTTCGTGGCGGTGGGCTTCTTCTCGCTCCTGCTGACGATCGTCAACGCCATCGGGCAGCTCTTCAAGGCCGACTGGCTCCTGCCGATCATCGGTGAGTGGGCGCCGTACAACGTCTTCGTCGAGTTCCTCGGCACGATGACGGCGCTGGGCATCCTGACGCTCATCGTGATCCGGCAGCTGAACCGGCCGGACAAGCCGGGCCGCAAGTCCCGCTTCGCGGGCTCCAACATCGGCCAGGCGTACTTCGTCGAGGCCGTGATCCTCATCGTCGGCGTCTGCATCTTCATGCTGCACGCGCTCGAAGGCGCCCAGCACCACGTGGACGGCTACGAGGCCTCGTTCTTCATCTCGTACCCGGTCGTCTCGTGGCTGGAGGGGATGGACGTCTCCACGCTCCAGAACCTCACCTACTTCTTCGCCGGTCTGAAGATCGCGACCTCCTTCATCTGGATGATCACGGTCGCCCTGAAGACCGACATGGGTGTTGCCTGGCACCGCTTCCTGGCCTTCCCCAACATCTGGTTCAAGCGCGAGGCCTCCGGCGACGTGGCCCTGGGCGCGCTGCCGCCGATGACCAGCCGGGGCAAGCCGATCGACTTCGAGGACCCGGGCGAGGACGACCAGTTCGGCGTCTCGCAGATCGAGCACTTCTCCTGGAAGGGCATCCTCGACTTCTCCACGTGCACCGAGTGCGGCCGCTGCCAGTCGCAGTGCCCCGCCTGGAACACCGGCAAGCCGCTCTCCCCGAAGCTGTTGATCATGTCGCTGCGCGACCACGCGCACGCCAAGGCCCCCTACCTCCTGGCCGGCGGCGGCAAGGACATGGAGGGCACGGAGCAGGCCACCGAGGAGCAGCTCAAGGACGTGCCCGCGTCGGCGCTGGCCGAGGCCGAGCGCCCGCTGATCGGGACGCTGGAGGAGAACGGCGTCATCGACCCGGACGTGCTGTGGTCCTGCACCACCTGCGGCGCCTGCGTCGAGCAGTGCCCGGTCGACATCGAGCACGTCGACCACATCGTCGACATGCGCCGCTACCAGGTCATGATCGAGTCCTCGTTCCCGTCCGAGGCGGGCACGATGCTCAAGAACCTGGAGAAGAAGGGCAACCCCTGGGGCCTGGCCAAGAAGCAGCGCCTCGCCTGGACCAAGGAGGTCGACTTCGAGATCCCGGTCGTCGGCAAGGACGTCGAGGACCTCACCGAGGTCGACTACCTGTACTGGGTCGGCTGCGCGGGCGCCCTGGAGGACCGGGCGAAGAAGACCACCAAGGCCTTCGCCGAGCTGCTGCACATCGCGGGCGTGAAGTTCGCGATCATGGGTGGCGACGAGGCGTGCACCGGTGACTCGGCCCGCCGCCTGGGCAACGAGTTCCTCTTCCAGCAGCTCGGTCAGCAGAACGTCGAGATGCTGAACACGGCCTTCGGCGAGGACTCGGAGGACGAGTCGACGAAGAAGCCGAAGTCCAAGAAGAAGATCGTCGCCACCTGCCCGCACTGCTTCAACACCATCGCGAACGAGTACCCCCAGCTGGGCGGCGAGTTCGAGGTCATCCACCACACGCAGCTGCTGCAGCACCTCATCGACGAGGGCAAGCTCATCCCCGTCACCCCGGTCGAGGGGCTCATCACCTACCACGACCCCTGCTACCTGGGCCGCCACAACAAGGTCTACACCCCGCCGCGCGAGATCATCGCCAAGGTGCCGGGCCTGCGGAACGAGGAGATGCACCGCCACAAGGAGCGCGGCTTCTGCTGCGGCGCCGGTGGTGCCCGCATGTGGATGGAGGAGCGCATCGGCAAGCGCATCAACAACGAGCGCGTCGACGAGGCCCTCTCCCTCAACCCCGACATCGTCTCGACGGCCTGCCCGTTCTGCCTCGTGATGCTGACCGACTCGGTCAACGGCAAGAAGAACGACGGCAAGGCGAAGGAGTCGATCCAGGTCGTCGACGTCGCCCAGCTGCTGCTGGACTCCGTCAAGACCCCCATCGATCCGGCGGGTGACGAGGAGTCGGAGACGGCTCCGGAGCCCGAGCCGGTGAAGTAGCGGCGCCCGTAGGAGCGTTGACCGACGGCCGGTCCCCCAGAGGTTCGAGGGGGACCGGCCGTCGGCGTATCCCGGGAGTGCGCCGCACCGGCATCGGCAGCCTCCTCGTGACCGCCGGCCCCGCGGCCCCGGCGCCGCCCCCTCCGGGCTCCCCCTAGGGGATGTCACAGCTCCGCAGCAAACCCGGGCCCGGAGCCCGGCTCGGCCACCTGTTCCGCGCGGACCAGGTACTTTCGAAGGCGTGGCTGGATTCAGGATGGGTCGCGGACGGGATGCCCGCCCCGCGCAGAACGGACAGCAGGGGCAGCAGGCCCCGTACGGACAGCAAGGACCGTACGGGCAGCAGCCCCCACCACCGCATGGGCAGTGGCAGCAGGCACCGCAGCAGTACGGCGGCGGCCCGCAGGGACGGCCGCAGGGGCAGTACGGCGAGCCGGAGTACTTCGGCGACGGCGGCTACGAGCCCCAGCAGCAGTCCTACGCGCCGTACGCCCAGGACAACAACCCGGGTGCCACCCGGCAGTTCAGCATCGGCGAGGCCCCCGACTACGGCGACCACCCCGACCAGTACGGCGACGGCGAGTACGCGGCCGGCGGCACCTACCGCGCCGGCCAGACCTCCGCGCCGCCCGCCGGCCCCCGGCTGCACTGGAAGCAGCTGCTGCCCGGCATCGTGCTGCGCCCCGACGCCACGTTCTGGCAGATGCGGGACCACCAGGTCTGGGCCCCGGCGCTGATCGTCACCTTCGTCTACGGCCTGCTGGCGGTCTTCGGCTTCGACAAGGCCCGCGAGGACGTGCTGAACGCCACGCTCTCCAACAGCATCCCCTGGGTGCTGATCACGGCTGTGATGTTCATCATCGGCAGCCTGATCCTGGGCGCGGTCACCCACACCATGGCCCGCCAGCTCGGCGGCGACGGCGCCTGGCAGCCGAGCATCGGCCTGTCCATGCTGATCATGACGATCCCGGACGCGCCCCGCCTGCTGTTCGCGATGTTCCTCGGCGGCGACTCCACCCTGGTCCAGGTCCTGGGCTGGCTGACCTGGCTCGCGACCGGCTATCTGCTGACGTCGATGGTCAGCAGGTCGCACGACCTGCCGTGGCCCAAGGCCCTGGGCGCCTCCGCCATCCAGCTGGTGGCGCTGCTGGCCCTGGTCAAGCTCGGCACGCTGTAGGCCCGACCCGGCCACGTCAGGGGCCCGGGGGGGGGGGGGAGGGGGGGGGGGGGGGCGCCTTTTGCGGCCCTAGGGTGCCCCAGAAGGATTCCCGTTCGACTACCC
>NZ_JBVIRA010000005.1:171628-225842 GCF_055576575.1 Streptomyces sp. NPDC033270 | reverse complement strand
CTTGTGCCCCTCCCCCCCTCCATTTGTTGGTGTTGTTGTCCTTGGAAAACCTCGCCCTCTTGTACCCCCCCCCCCCCCCCCCCGGCCCCCCCCCCCCCCCCCCCCCCCCCCCCCCCGGCCCCCTTCGACGTACTCGGCGTACCCCGGACGGGCTTCCCGAGCCGCCCGCCCGCCTCGCCGGGCGGCGGGCGCCCCGCCCCACCGGAGGCGGCCTCAGGCGAACCGCTGCCCCGCCGATCCGTCGCAGGCCCGCAGCCTGAGCGGCTCCTTCGCGCCGCCCAGCGTCAGGCACAGCGAGGAGGCGGCGGCCGGCCGGATCGACCCGCCATCCGCCCGCACGAACCGCTGGTTCGCCGCGCCCGAGCAGTTCCACAGCACCAGCCCGGCTCCGGCCTCGTAGCGCGCACCCGGCACGTCCAGGCACCGGTCCTGGGTCAGCCCCACGTGCACCGACCCCTGCTCACCGTCGTACCACCAGTCCTGGTGGCGCAGCCCGTTGCAGTCCCAGCCGACGACCGCCGTGCCGTTGCGGCTGACCCCGCCCGTCGCGTCCACACAGCTGCCCGTACCGGCGTTCTTCAGCGGCCGGTAGGCATCGTCCCAGGCCCCCGCGTACAGCTTCGGCCGCCCGGTACTGGCCACGTCCGCGCAGGACGCCTCCCGCAGCCCCGGCGCCGCGTACAGCTGGGTCAGACACGAGGCGAACGCGCCGTGCCCGCGCGCGTTGGGGTGGAAGGACTGCCGCACCGAATTCGCGTTCGGCGGGAAGGGGTTGGAGAGGTTCACATACAGCCCGCGGGCCCAGGTCTCCTCCATGCACACCTCGTGCCCGTGGAAGAGCCGCGAGGCGTCGAGGTAGGTCGCCCCCGAGTCCCGTGCGGCCTTGCGCACGCCCCGCTCGAAGGCCGGCACCGCGGCATTGCGGCCCCACGCCGCGTCCGAGGTGTAGCCGGTGCAGCCGCCCGGCAACTTCCCCGGGTAGTGGGGGTTGTCCTCCACGTCCGGCCCGATCGGGCTCGGATACGACATCACCACGAGCCGGTAGTCGCCGTCCGCGTACCCGGCGTCGCGCATCACGGTCCGCAGATCGCCGACCGTCCGCTCGACCTTCGGCACCAGCCCGTCCACCCGCGCCTGCCAGCCCGGCTGGTACTTCGGCTCACACGTGCCCTGCAGCAGGAACCAGCGCTCCACGCAGTCCGTCATCACCGGCCCGAACTGCAGATCGTCGTTGGCCCCGGCCACCAGCAGCACCATCTTCAGCCGGGTGTTGCGGGCCGCGATGGCCAGACTGTCGCTCTGCACCAGTTCGTCGGCGTACTGCTTGCTCCCGCCGATCACGATGTTGCCGCTGTACGCGCCCGAGCACGCGACGTTGTACGTCACCTCCGCCGCGATCCCGGTCCGGTGGATCGCCGAGTCCGGCGACCGGTGGCACCAGTTGTCGGGCCCGTCGGTCCCCGGCTCGTACGTCCCGACGCCCTCCCCCGAGATCTCGCTGTCCCCCAGCGAGATCAACGAGGTCTTCCGCTCTCCTACGGGCCGCTCGGCCGGGTCGCCGTAGAGCTCGACGGCCTGCTGCGCCCGGATCGTCTCCAGGGCCGGCGGCAGCGGTGTGGCGCCGGCCGCCCGGGGCGCGGCGGCGCTCGCCCCGCCCGCCGCCCCGGTGAACGCCACCGTCAAGGCCGCGGTCACGACCGCGAGCCCAGCCCTCACCCGCCGCCTACGTCTCGCACGCACCACGGGGCCTCCCCTCCGGTTCCGCGGGTCAGCTGTTCCCACTGCGCCCGCTGTTACCGCCGGTATTTACTCGCAGGTAAGCAACTGCGGAACACCGGGAGCGCGATTGGCCGAAACCTGCCCACGCACATGCGAAAGGGAGCCGGCCAACGGCCAACTCCCTTACCCCCACGGACGATCAGCGCCCCGCACACCCCTTCACTCACGCGTCGAGGAACTTCCCCTCACGCGTCGAGGAGCTCCCCGTCACACGTCGAGGAACTCCCCCTCGCACGTCGAGGACCCGGCCCTCACACCACACCACCGGACCCCCCGCCCTCAGCGGCGACCCCTGCCATAGGGTCTGTCCATGCCCACAACGAGTGATGTGCGGCCCACCGTCGCGGGCCGCGCCGCCGGCGTCGTCGGCCTGCTGATAGCCCTCGGTATCTGCGGCGTATCCCTGTCCCAGGCCGCCGCCGCGACCGGACTCTCGGGCACCGGCGGCAAGCTGACCGTCAGCCAGTGCCAAAACGGCCGCGGAGGCCTGCGCCACTGCTGCGGCACCTTCCGCCCGGCCGAGGCCGACGGCGGTGACGGCCTGCCGAGCGACCCGCACGCCCGAGTGAACACCCGGGAGGCCGACCCCGGCGACACGATCGAGGTCCGCAAGGGCAGCGGCGGCTACGTCGTCGCCGGCATGGGCGCGGCCTGGAGCCTCCTCGCCTTCACCTTCCTGGGCCTGCTGCTCGGCTCGGCGGCGCTCCCCGTGACGGCGAGCGGTGTCCTTCCGCGCAGGGGCACGTCGGGTCAGGACCTCTTCACGGCGGTACGCGGCACCCGGATCGCCTGGTTCGCCAAGCGCCTGGCGCTCACGTCCCTCGCCGGAATCGCCGTCTCCGCCTACCTGGCCTGGCTGTTCTGACCCTCCGCGTACGCCACGCGTGCTCCTGGGACGGCACAGACCTGCCCGCAGACCAGGAAACCGCCTGTGACCGACGCCCCGCTTCCCACGGGTGTTGCTCCTACAGCGAAGCCGTTCGGGGTTCCGCGCGTCTGCGCGCGGCGGAGAAGCGCCGCATGCAGGGTTGCTCGACGCCCCGATACAGCAGCCACGAGACCAAAGGGACGAGGGGGAGGGCGATCAACACCGCCTGGGGGGTGCTCCACCCGTAGGCCCGGAGGCCGAATGCGACCGGTGCCAGAACCAGGAAGTGTGCGAGGTACATCGCATAGGAGATTTCACCGAGGAACGCCACAGACGTCCTGCGCAGAAGCGAGGGAGCGCACCGGAGGTCGAGTTCAGCGACGGCGTGCACCAGCAAAAAGACCGGAATCAGGTTAGCGGCCGCGAACATGAATCTGGCGGGAAGCGAAGCGCCGATGAAGAAGACGACGAAAAGGGCGATTGCCGCCACCGGCAGAACGCGGACCCGCAGCCGGATTCCTTTGGCATGCAGGCGGGACGACACCATGCCCAAGACAAACTCGGGCAGGCGGGTAAGGGGCAGCGTATACAGAAACCAATATTCGATGAATCGGTCCCCGCCAGGGTTGATCACGAATTCGCACACTACGGGCCACGCCCACACCAGCCCCACGCAGGTCCCCGCTCCCACCAGCAGCTGGCGGGTGGACAGGCGTTGGATCTGCGGATGCAGCAGAGGAAAGAGGAGGTAGAACAGCGCCTCTACGGTCAATGACCAGGCGACAGGATTTCCGCTGAAGGCGAAGGTGGTGCCGGGAATCCAGGTGTTCAGGAGAAAGAGGCCGGAGAGACTGGCCGCCATCCCGGAAGGGCTCGCCAAGGCCGCCGGCCACATGGAGAGGAAGACGACCGTGGCCACGCACCAGGTAACGGCGTGGTTCGGAAGAATCTTGGCGGCGCGCCGCCTCCAAAAGGCGCGAGCAGTGTCTCCCGGACGCGCAGAGTGCGTGAGCAGATAGCCGCTGAGAATGAAGAAGAGCGAAACTGAACTGGTGCCTACCCACGCCTGCGGTCCCAGGGTGTGGATGAGGTTCGGGTTGGTCAGCAACATGCAGTGGACGTAGACCACGCCGCCCGCAGCGACAAAGCGGAGCCCCGTCAAAGAGGGCAGCCGTCCCAGTGGCACAGCCTGGGCAGGGAGCGCCTGTCCCAGCATACGAAGGGCGCCTGTCGGGGCTCCGGTCCTCAACTGTGGCGACCGTGTGGAGAATCGCATCTGTGCTCCAGAGACTGTTGCGTCCCGTGGTGTGGGTGCCGTTGACGGGCTCTTCGGATGAGCCTTCACGAAGGCTTCGGACAGCCTTCTCTCTCAAGAGGCGCACCCGAGGTCGCAGGCATTGCCGGTCCTGCCTGGCAGAGTCTCGTGGGCTTTCGCCCAGCTACTCAAACCTACGAGCCTTGCCGACTCGGCCACCCCAACCCGTCAGAGAAATACCTCCGTTCCACCTGCTGCTGCGCCACCAGGCGTATAGCCGAGGCCAGCCGAAAGCAGGACGTGATGGGACAGCTCTCCGCGCTCCTCCTTGAGGGGCTTACGCTGTGGCCGCGGCCTCGACTGGAATCCTGCCGGAACAATCCCGCTGGATACGGGGGGCGCACTGACGTGGGGCACCGGTTGTCACCCAGTTAGGCCACCAACGGCAGATGAGAGCTCCGAGAGTTGACGAAGCCACTCACCTGCCGGCTCACATCCTTTGCACAACTCGTTTGGGCAGCGTGCTGCTAGATGCGGACCGCCGCCGAGCGTTGTGCGGGAAGGCTCTCTTTGATGGGCTGATCGGTGAAGAACCTGATCATGAGGTCGATGACGGCCTGAGGCCTTTCGAAAGCCACCCAGTGGTCCGACTCCCCGATGGTCAGAAACCGGCAGTCATCGATTTTTGCAGCAAAGGCTCGCTGCTGTTCAGGAGGCGCGAAGTGGTCGTACTCGCCGCAGAACACCAGGCTCCGTACGCCACTGAGCCCGCCCAGTTCCAGCAGGTCGATCGGCGTCCTGTTGAAGTAGGCCACTCCCCAAGGGGTGTTGACGGACTGCTTCAGCAGACGCTTCACGTAGCGGTGAGCCAGATAGCGGTGCTGGATGGGTAGTTCCTGGTCCTGGCAGAGCCAGAGGCTGAGCGCGAGGTCGATGAAGACGTCGAGCTCACCGGCATCCAGGTGGACTGTGGCTGCCTTCCAACGGGCTCTTTGCGCATCGCTCACCTGCACCGGCACCCCGCCCAGAAGCAGCCGCGCGACCCAAGCGGGGTGACGTTGGGCGAAGGCATAGGCCACCACGGACCCGAAGGAGTAGCCGAAGAGGTTGATGCGAGTGAGCGCGAGGTCCTTCACCACCGCTTCAAGCACCGCGCAAAGGGTCTCCAACCCCTGTTCCGGACGAAGCGGGTCAGCGTCTCCCGCACCAGGAAGGTCGACGGCGATCAGACTCATGTGCGGCAGGACATGGTCGTCGAGATGGTGCCAGCCGTACTTGTCCTGCAGTGCACCGCCGAGTACCAGCAGTGGCTCGAAGCGGGGTGAGGGATGCCGCAGCATCCGGTAGGAGCACGACAAGCCGTCCACGAGCACACGCCCGATCACTTCGGTGGTCATTCTTCTCCTTGAGAATGCCTGTCGATGGCAGAGGACCGTTCACCCACGGCCGATCACCAAGGCGGCGTTGTGCCCGCCGAACCCAAGAGAGGTCTTGACCGCGTACTCCACCCGCGCCGGCCTGGCTCGCTTGGCCACCACCTCGATCGGAATGGCAGGGTCGAGCGATTGAAGGTTCGCCGTGGGCGGGACCAACTGGTGCTGCACCGCGAGAACCGTGAAGCCGGTCTCGATGCCACCGGCCGCGCCCAGCGTATGGCCGGTGTGGCCCTTGGTCGATGTCACCAGCGGGTGCTCACCGAGCACGCGCCGCAACATGGTCCCCTCAATGAGGTCGTTCATCACTGTGGCCGTGCCATGAGCATTGACGTGGGCGATATCGGCCGGCTCGACTACGGCATCCGCAAGGGCAGTACGCAGCGCCCGCTCGGCACCGACACCATCGGGGTGCGGAGCAGCCGGGGCGTAGGCATCGTTCGAAGCGCCGTACCCCACGACCTGCGCCCGCACCCGAGCCCCGCGTGCCCGGGCATACTCCGGGCGTTCCATCACCAGCAGGCCGGCGCCCTCACCTGTGACGAACCCGCTCCGGTCGGCATCGAAGGGCCGGCACGCCGTGGCGGGATCGTCCCTGCGTGTCGACAGACCCTTCATCTTGCAGATGCTGGCGACGAGGAGACGGGAGCAGGCGGACTCGGCGCCTCCTGCGACGGCGATGTCACACATCCCGGTGCGCAGGAGCTGCCGCGCGATCCCGATGGCGTCGGTGGCCGAGGCACAGGTGGAGTTCATGGCGAAACTGGGGCCCAAGGCATTCAGATCGCGGCAGACACTTGCCGCCGCGGCGTTCCCCGGGGTCAGAACAGCCGTCATCGGCGTGACCCGGCGGTAGCCCCGTTCCTGGAGCGTGACATGCTCGCGCTCCTGCAAGGGCAGCCCCCCGTTCGCGGTACCGATGATGACGGCTACCCGGTCGCCCTCCCAGGCCTTGGCATCGAGCCCGGCATCAGCGACCGCCTCGCGCGCCGCCACCACTGCCAACTGAGAAAAGCGGTCCATCAGGCGGAGCTCGGCAGCATCAAACACCTGGGTCATATCCAGGCCCTGCACAAGATACATAAAGTCATTTGGCAGACCACTCAGTTCTTCCGGCTTTCTTACCCCGGACGGCGTAAGACAATGAGTGGCCTGGTGCCAATTTTCATCGACTCCGACGCCGGCCGCACTCACCATACCCAGACCCGTGACAGCAGCAGCAAAAGGTTCGCATCCCGGACGGCTCATACTGTCCACTCCCATACGTGCGCAAGGGCCCCAGAGCGTCAAGGGCACGGGCTGAAAGAGTCCACCAGGCGGGAGCGTGCGCAGGGGCCTTGCTGCAGCTCTGGCCGACGTCAGGGCAGCCATGCCGCGTCGCCATTCCATAGCGCGCAAATCCGTATCTGTCCTGCGCCCCGGTCGCCCGTGACCTCTTGGGGCTTTTCTCATGCACAACGCTGAAACCAGCTCGATAGTCACGTCTTCGCCAGCCGTAAAACTTCCCTCGGCGCTACGGAGATTGCGAAAATCCGCTCCTTCGAAGACGCGCGGCCAAGAACGGTCGGCCGCGGAGCAACGGCCATCGGGCAAAGAAGCGGCCCCCGACCGGAATTTTCCAGTTCAGGGGCCGTCTGTCTGCGGAGGCTGTGGGATGCGAACCCACGGCGACGTTGCCGCCACGCCAGTTTTACAAAGCGTCGCGCGACGGAGTGATCGGCGTGCCGGCCTTACGGCATGGAGGCAACACGGACCACGGGAAGTTGATCCAGTCGTCGGTGCGCTTCCACACGTACTCGCACTTCACCAGCGAGTGCGACTTCTCATAGATCACCGCGCTGCGGACCTCGGCCACGGTCTCCAGGCAGAAGTCGCGCACCAGCTTCAGCGTCTTGCCGGTGTCCGCGACGTCGTCGGCGATCAGCACCTTCTTCTCGCTGAAATCGATCGCGTTCGGCACCGGCGCCAGCATGACCGGCATCTCCAGGGTGGTCCCCACCCCGGTGTAGAACTCCACGTTCACCAGGTGGATGTTCTTGCAGTCCAGCGCGTACGCCAGGCCCCCGGCGACGAAGACCCCGCCCCGGGCGATCGACAGCACGACATCGGGCTCGTACCCGTCGTCGGCGACCATCTGCGCCAGCTCACGGATCGCGCCGCCGAAGCGCTCGTACGTCAGGTTCTCCCGCACGTCACTCACGTATCTCTCAGACCTTCTGTGTCCCTGTGCCCCACGCGCCCCGGCGCCCGCTGTGCGCCCGCGCCTGCCTCACACGTGCGTACGGTGGAAATTCCGGAACGAACGCGACGGCGTCGGACCGCGCTGGCCCTGGTATCGCGAGCCGTACCGCTCGCTGCCGTACGGGTGCTCGGCCGGCGAGGTCAGCCGGAACATGCACAGCTGCCCGATCTTCATGCCCGGCCACAGCTTGATCGGCAGCGTGGCGACATTGCTCAGCTCAAGCGTCACATGCCCGCTGAAGCCCGGGTCGATGAACCCGGCGGTCGAGTGCGTCAGCAGCCCCAGCCGCCCCAGCGAGCTCTTCCCCTCCAGCCGGGAAGCAAGATCATCCGGCAGCGAGATGACCTCGTACGTCGAGGCCAGCACGAACTCGCCCGGATGCAGGATGAACGCCTCGTCCCCCTCCGGAACGACCTCACGGGTCAGATCGGACTGCTCGACGGCGGGGTCGATGTGCGGATAGCGGTGATTCTCGAACACCCGGAAGTACCGGTCGAGGCGCACGTCAATACTGGACGGCTGCACCATCGACTCGTCGTAGGGGTCGATGCGCACCCGACCAGCGTCGATCTCGGCCCGGATGTCCTTGTCTGAGAGAAGCACGCACACGAGGATACGCGCCCGCACCACCCCCACCGCACGACGAGGGCCCGGCTCCCACCAGGGAACCGGGCCCAACCATCCGTCTTCGGACCCCTCCGGATCCCTGTCGATCTCTCTGCGCTGCTTACCTACCGCTGCGCTGCTTCCCCATCACTGCGTCTTACCGCTTGGCGTGCTCCACGGGCACCGAATGCCGCAGCCGAGCACAGCGCGGGCAGCGCAACAGCCGTCCGGGACCGAGCCGGTCGGTGGTCTGCATGGGGAACGAAGCGGTGCTGAACACGTGGCCCTCGGCACAGCGTACGACGGTGCGCTCCATCAAGTCCCTCTCCCAACTGCGTGGACAACAAAAGCCACATTAGGGGATGAACTGGGTGCTCCTGCACGCGGCACTCCGACGCCCAACCGTACGCCTCAACTCCCGCCCCCCGCACCCGCGTCCACCCACGGGCCACACTCCGCCCCCACCTCCACCAGGCACCCCGCAGCCCCCACCCGGACATGCCAACATCCCTCACCCGGGCATGCCAAATGCACCGCCCGGCGGCGATGAGGTAGAGTGTGCGACGATGTTCCGCACTCGATCCGAGGCGGGATTACGCGGGTGTAGTTTAATGGTAGAACATGAGCTTCCCAAGCTCAGAGCGCGGGTTCGATTCCCGTCACCCGCTCCATAGTTGAGGCCCAGGTCGGAGACCTGGGCCTTGTTCGTTGTCCGGCCCAGGTCAGGCGTCCCACCCAGATCCGCACCAGAAAGCTTCTGATCAGCCTTGCGGCGGGCGGGCCCGCGCGAGGTCACGCAAGTCCGCTCGCCACCTCATGCTGCCGCTCAAGATCCGAGTGCTGATAGATGAGCGCGGCCTTCTCCGACGAAGGCACTCGCGGTCGGACGGTGATCAGGCTGCAAGGGGAAGGTCGCCAGTGGGTACCCGACGGGACCCGGCGGACGATCTCCGACGCTCGTCCCAATGAATCGGGCCGAACCGCAACTCCCCTTGACACGCCGTCAGTGCATCGCCGCGCGGCGATGCACTGACGCCTCCCTGCCTGTTCGTTGCGCGGCACCTCCCGGAGAGACGCACACGGGCCGCGGAGCCCGGGGACCTCCGGCCCCATCCGGCGCTGAAGAACCACAACGTGAAAGGACCCGCACCCATGCCATGCAATTGCGGCGGGGGAGCACCTCAGACCGTCTTCGGCTACCAATTGAACCTGCCCGCCGGCACCATTCGTCACTACGTCACCTACCGGGAAGCCGAGGCCGCAAACCAACGAGCAGGCGGCACCGGATCGATCACCATCGTCATGCAGTGACGCCCGGCGGGTGGTCCGCCCTCAGCCTTACGGCGGAGTTCGGGGGAACAACCCGTCCGGCCGTCAGTGCTCGGGCTGTGCGACGGGTACCGGTGAACCATGGCTGGAACCTTCACCACCCGCACGATCACCATCACCACCAGCTCCACTGAGACGCTGCACGACCTCACGAACGCTTGCTCCGCGTTCCTCCGGGAGGCCGCTCACGGGCACAACGGACTGCTGAACATCTTCACCCGCCACGCGACGTCCGGCCTGGCCATCATCGAGACCGGGGCAGGCAGCGACGATGACCTGTTGGCGGCCCTTGGCGACGTTCTTCCCACGGAGGACCGCTCGCAAGACCGCCCCCGCAGTCCTGGTCACAGCATCGCTCGCATGCTCCCGGCTCTGGTCCCACCACACGCCACGTTGCCCGTGGTCGATGGTGAGCTTGAGCTCGGTGCCTCGCAGTCCGTCGTGTTGGTGAACACCGACCGGGACAACCCGGAACGCCAGGTCCGGCTGTCATTCCTCAGCTGACCACACGGCCCTGCGCCTGGTCTTCGTCTCCCTGGCGAGGCCATTCTCAGACGAGCCACCCCAAGGTCTCCTGTGCCCTCCACTCGCTCGCTCCGGATCGGTCCGGCGGGCCTTAACGGGAGTAAGCTGGAACTACCGAGGGCAATTCGCACACCAGCTCCTATGCTCGTGTCGTTTTCGGCGATTCACGACACCGGGCCGGTCGCGGTCGGCCCGGGGCAGGGTCCGCGTCATGACCACGACCATTCGGTATCCGCCTGCGGTCGAAGACCGGACCGCTTCGCTGCCCCTCCGACTCATGCTGGCGCCGGCCGGCACCGCTCCGGCTCTGCTCGACGGTGCGTGGTGGCCCCACTCCCGTGACCTCACGGCGGAACTGCCCGCGCTGACGGCCGCCCTCGACCCCCTGTGGGGGCGGATCACCCATGTCACGGTGAACCCCACCTTCTGGCCGGTCATCCCACGGAAGGTGCCCGTCGACGGGCATGTGGTGGGTGTCGGCTGGTTCACCGCCGAGCAAGATCCACACAAGCTGCTGCTGCTCTCCTTCAGCGTCGGCCGTTGGGACCTGCTGGTGATTCCTCCGGAGACCGGTCCCGCCACAGCCGCCAGGCTCATGGCCGAGGCCGCCGATCCGCTGGGCACCCGCACCGCGAGCGCCCTGATGGACGAAGCGGAGCAACGCCGGATCGCGGAGGAGACGGAACTGTCCCTGGTTTCGGTCTGGGACTCAGAAGGCGGCCATGGCGCAAGCCTGCCGACCTCACGTTCCCCCGCCCACGCAATCGTTGCCCAGGTGCCGGATACGCCGGATGGCATCTGAGCATCGTGGCAACCTTCGAGAGCGCGGTTTCAATTCCCCTCTCTGCTCCGGAAGCAGGCCCCAGGCCAAGCAACCATCAGGCGCCAATGAGGCCCGAGGGCATTGGCCGGCTCGCGACCTGGGCGACCGTGGCAATCTGCCGTTCGGCGGACGACTCCTTCCCCGGCTTGCATCGACAGACACCGATTCAAGCTGATGGGAGGCACCTCACATCCCAATGCACAGCTCGCCGACAAGGCCCCGCTACCGGGGGAGTTGGGCATAAATGGTTTTGCCGGTTCCGGGAGCAGGGGCGATGGCCAGGTGGCTGGTGAGGTGGCGGACCATGTGCCGGCCGAAGCCACCGCCGCCGCCATTGAGATCAGGTGTGCGTTCGCGGGGGGCCGCTGAGCTGAGGTCGCTGACCGCGGCGGTCAGCGTGTCCGGGCCGGCAAAGAGTTGGAGGGTGTACCGGTCCAGGCTTTCGCCCCGCACCACGGTCGGTACGGGATGAGGGGCGCTGGTGATCTTCATACCGTTCATGCGCGTACACCCCACCTGTGATCTGTTGCGCCTTTTGCCGTGGCAGGCAGTGTGCCTGCCCCTTCGGTTCCCGCACCCCGGACAACGCGCTTCCTGGTGCAGTTTCCATCAGGCGCGGATGGCAGAAGCCCGATGCTTACCTTCACAGAAAATCTGTCACGGCGGCGGTAGACATGCGCCCGCTCGGGCTTTAGGGTTTTCGTCGTAGCCAAGAGATCGAAGGGCGCGGCAGAGGTCGAACTGCCGCGCGTGCAGTGTCAGAAGAGGGCACGGCAGTGGAGTGGCGGAGCCAAAAGGTATGCACGTGGGCCCCGCGACTGACTGCCGGGCCGGGCGGCCCTTGGGGCCGCGAGCAGAACCGCAGGATCCGCAGTAGCAAGCAGGTCGACAGGAGGAAGAGAAGGAGGCAGACACCATCAGGATCGCCCGGGCGAGGAAGTGAGTCCGCTCGGGTACCGCAGGCCCCGGATTGGAAGGTGGTCCCCGGTCACACATCCGCGATCCCCGCACTTCCCGCCCTCTCCCGGGCGACGGTGCGGAAACAGAAAGCCGGCACCGCAGTAAGTCGGCAGATGGTGTTCAATCCCTCGGGGCCCTGGTGCGTGTTCGGCACCAGGGCCCCACGATGCATTCCCCCATCAGAGGTGCAAATGACCGCAGAAATCTCTCACGACCGTCTCAACGACGAGGACTATCCCGCCTACACCATGGGTCGAGCCGCCGAAATGCTCGACACCACCCCCGCCTTCCTGCGGGCCCTCGGTGAGGCCAAGCTGATCACGCCGTTGCGTTCCGAGGGCGGCCACCGCCGCTACTCCCGCTACCAGCTGCGTATCGCCGCACGCGCCCGCGAACTCGTCGACCAGGGGACCCCCGTCGAGGCCGCCTGCCGCATCGTCATCCTCGAAGACCAGCTCGACGAAGCTCAGCGCATCAACGAAGAACTGCGCACTTCACCCTCCGGGCACCGTCTCAAGACCGACGTCTGAACTCCGTTTCCGCGCCCGCCAACGTCGCCGCGCCCCGGGGACGTTCAGTCGCCGTCGGACAGGCCGGAGTCACAGCCGACCCACAGCAGCCACGCAGACGAGCTCCGTCGATATCGTCGCCGGAGCTCTTCACCGTCAGCCTGACGCCAAGCGGGCTGAGCGCCACGGTCGAGGTGTTCCCTGATCTCGCGGCAGCATCCGAGCTCCGCACCTCTGATTCACCGGGAGCCGGGCAGGCCATCGGGACGTGGGACGGACGAGGGCCCATGCGCCAGGACACTGCTGTGGTCAGCAGACGGCGAGGGCGATGGCGATGTAGTGCGCGGTGAAGCCCGCCACAGTCAGGGCGTGGAAGACCTCGTGGAAGCCGAACCAGCGAGGTGAGGGGTCGGGACGCTGGAGGGCGTAGACCACCGCGCCCACGCTGTAGAGGAGACCGCCGGTCACGATCAGGGTGAGTACGGCCGCTCCGCCGGTGTGCAGGAAGTCGGGCAGGTAGCGCACCGGTGCCCAGCCCAGGGCCAGGTAGCAGGGGGTGTACAGCCAACGGGGAGCTGCGACCCAGAGGACGCGGAAGGCGATGCCGGCCAGCGCCCCCATCCACACGATCCACAGCAGGACGGGCCGCTGGTCCGTAGGGAGGAGGAGCACGGCCAGGGGGGTGCAGGTGCCGGCGATGATGAGGAAAATATTGGCGTGGTCGAGACGACGCAGAACGGCCTCGCCGAGCGGCCCCCAGGTGCCGCGGTGGTAGATGGCGCTCGTCCCGAACAGCAGCAACGCGGTGAGGGAGTACACGGTGCAGGCCAGGGCGGCCTGCGGGGTCCGGGCCAGGCGGATGAGGACGACGCCTGCGATCAGCGCGGCGGGGACCGTTCCGGCGTGGAGCCAGCCCCGAAGCTTCGGCTTGATCGGCTCCACCAGGTCGGCCGCCCGCTCCACCAGAGCGGCAGCCGGGTGAGCGGCATCCGGGTGAGCGCCTGCCCCGGCACTGTCACGGTGCTCTTCGCGGGGTTGGCCAGCTGGAGCACGTTCTCCCCTCACCGGGGCGAGGGGCACACTTCCGGATTCGGCGGCGTCGCGGGACACAGCTTCCTTCCTCCTTCGGACTGTTGGGCCGCTGACAACCAGACAGCCACGGCAGGAGTCACCCCGCAACAGCGTGTGGGGAGGTCAGCCTCGGACCGCCGGGCCTGCATTGCCGCAGCGGTCCGGTCAGGCCCGGGCCGGGTGGCCCAGCAAGGTCGAAGAGAAGCCGGAAACGGATCACCGGCCCGGGCGAAGAGGTGTCAACGGGTGAGGACGACGACACCCAGGGCGTGCCCGCCCTCACCGATCACGGGTGAGGCCCGCAGCGCGCGTTGGCGCATGGCGCGTTCCGCATCGTGTACAGACATCACGGGCGAAGTGAAGGGCCCCCGGTCGTAGACGATGTCCCGCAACCGGGTCTCGAGGGTGATCCGACGAGCTGGGCGTGATCGTCCGGGATCGACCTAGGCGGCCCGGGCCGAGGAGGTCTGCCGCGCCGTCGGTGTCGCGGTTCGGGCTGACCCGGCGGCACGGCGGGCCCGGGCGGGGCGGCTGCGGCGGCCGCGCGTGGAAGAGCCACTGCGCTTGGCGCGTTCGACGACTGGTGCGGCGATGGTGACCGGGATGCCGGAGGGTGCCTGGGCGCCGGTGATACGGCTCAGTTCGGCCTCGCCGGAGCGGACCTGGGTGGACTGCGGGGTGATGCCCGCGTCCGCCATCAGGCGATTCATGGTGCGGCGCTGGTTGGGCAGGACGAGGGTGACGACGCTGCCGGACTCGCCGGCGCGGGCGGTGCGTCCGCCGCGGTGCAGGTAGTCCTTGTGGTCGCTCGGCGGGTCGACGTTGACGACGAGGTCGAGGTTGTCGACATGGATACCGCGGGCCGCGACGTTGGTGGCCACCAGGACGGTGACATGTCCGGTCTTGAACTGGGCCAGGGTGCGGGTGCGCTGGGGCTGGGACTTGCCGCCGTGCAGGGCCGCGGCGCGCACGCCGCTGCTCAGCAGGTGCTTGGTGAGCTTGTCCACGGCGTGCTTGGTGTCCAGGAACATGATCGACCGGCCTTCGCGGGCCGCGATCTCGGTGGTGGTGGCGTGCTTGTCGGCACCGTGGACGTGCAGCACGTGGTGCTCCATCGTGGTGACCGCGCCCGCCGAGGGATCGACGGAGTGGACCACCGGGTCGGTGAGGTAGCGCCGGACCAGGAGGTCCACGTTGCGGTCCAGGGTGGCCGAGAAGAGCATCCGCTGCCCCTCGGGCCGGACCTGGTCGAGCAGTGCGGTGACCTGAGGCATGAAGCCCATGTCGGCCATCTGGTCGGCCTCGTCCAGCACGGTGATGGCGACCTGGTTCAGCCGGCAGTCGCCGCGCTCGATGAGGTCCTTGAGTCGTCCCGGCGTGGCAACGACCACTTCGACGCCGCCGCGCAGTGCGCCGGCCTGACGGCCGATCGACATCCCGCCGACGACGGTGGCCAGCCGCAGCTTCAGCGACCGGGCGTAGGGGGTGAGTGCATCAGTGACCTGCTGGGCCAGCTCCCGGGTGGGGACCAGGAGCAGGGCCAGCGGCTGGCGGGGCTCGGCGCGCTGTCCGGCGGTGCGGGCCAGCAGGGCCAGACCGAATGCCAGCGTCTTGCCCGATCCGGTGCGTCCGCGGCCGAGAACATCGCGTCCGGCCAGCGAGTTCGGCAGCGTGGCGGCCTGGATGGGGAACGGGGCGGACATGCCTTCCGCGCCGAGGGCCGCCAGCAGTGCCGGCGGCATGTCCAGCTCGGCGAAGGTCTCGGCCGGGGGCAGGGCGGGAGTGTGGGTGACGGGCAGGGCGAACTCTCCCTGCGGTGTCGCGGGACGCCGTCCGGGGCCTCCGGAACGGCCTGTGCCCGAGCGGTTCGACCCACCGGAGCGGTAGCCGCCGCGGCCTGAGCCTGACGAGCCGGCAGAGCGGGAGTAGCGGTCATTCGTGCGAACTGTGCGGTTCATGGAGAACCTTCCTCGATGCGGTACGTCGAGGAATTCCCGGTGGCAATAAGCCGCACAAAAGAATCGCCAGAACGAACCGATGAAATGAGATGAAACAAAGTGGGGCGGAAATATTTCGCCCCCGCACGCCGAAGCGGGACCGACAACGCCGCAAAGAAGAGCGAAGCAGTTGTCGGATCACGGATCCGGGGCGGATTGCCCGTCGCGGGATAGCGGTCGGGAAATCGAACTCGCTTCCCGCACGCCGCTTGCGCGGCCGTTGCGGGGCACACGGGAAACACCGAAAAGCAACGAGCTGGGGCCCGCACCCAAGGTGCGGGCCCCAGCTACGGTGTACGCGTCAGCGTCAGGCGGGAACGATGTTCTCGGCCTGCGGGCCCTTCTGGCCCTGCGTGACGTCGAAGTTCACCTTCTGGCCCTCCTGCAGCTCGCGGAAGCCCTGGGCTGCAATGTTCGAGTAGTGGGCGAAGACGTCGGCGCCGCCGCCCTCCTGCTCGATGAAGCCAAAGCCCTTTTCCGCGTTGAACCACTTCACGGTGCCAGTAGCCATGTCATATCTCCTTCGGGGCAGTGCCCGGAGCCCACACCATGCGGGCTCCGTGTCGCTGCGTTGATTGCCCGTCCGGAAATAAACACCGGAAATACGAAAGCGCTCCGCCATGTACGACAGCGAGCACGCTTGAAGTCTTGGGAACCACAACTGCAACTGAGATCGACGGTAGCACGGTACTGGCGGCCATGCACGGCACATGATCCCGACGCTTTCGGGAGCGCAAAAAACCCTTACCGCACCAGTGGCCATTTCTGTAGTTGCGGCATGAGATATTCAGCATCGACGCTCGCCCCTATTCGACCGGAGGTCAGCACACTCAAGATCACCCGGAAGGACGGGGGCCCGTGCTCACGGCCCCGGCAGCCGTCTTCGCCCTAGGGCCTGACCCATCGGACAGGCCCTAGCTGCCACCTCGAGAACTTCGGCTCGTTCGAGACAGGCCGCCTCGGTCCTGCAAGGTGAATATCGGGCGCTGTGAGCCATGCCCGCCGGGATCGCCCGACGCTGCCTGAGGCAACCCCGGCGAACCTTTAAGCGGGGTGATGAGCACGCCGGCCCTGCACACTTGCACCAGCAATGCCGCCGCCGGTATCCACATGCCCCTCTCTTCCACCTGCCCGCAAGGGAATCTTGACGGCAAGCAGTTGCCTCCCGACGACGCCCGTGCCCTCCGCATGCCCCAACGAGCGGTAAATCACGGTCAATACGGGTCCCCACCGACCCTCTTCACTCTGCCCCACGGCACGCGTTTGCGCAGGTCAAATCCGCAATGGCGCGTACACGCCCCGTTGATTCCCAAGCTCAGAGCGCGGGTTCGACCCC
Organism: Streptomyces sp. NPDC033270; assembly: GCF_055576575.1. Classification (NCBI taxonomy): domain Bacteria; kingdom Bacillati; phylum Actinomycetota; class Actinomycetes; order Kitasatosporales; family Streptomycetaceae; genus Streptomyces; species Streptomyces sp. NPDC033270. Next base: position 209,109 of record NZ_JBVIRA010000005.1, on the reverse strand, counting down.
TAGGTCCTCCCGACAACGCATGCCGACGACAGCGGGCCGACGCGCGCCCGGCGTCCACGGTAGGGAGTGCGCCTCGGGCACGCGACAGCGCGCTTCTGGGCTGGCGTACCTCTCGCCTCGCCCCAGGTCGCAGCCGGCCTGCTCAGTGGATCAGGCGTCCGGCAGGCGTACGCACTCGATCCGGTAGTCGCCGTTCTCCGGATCGATCGTGACCCCGTGGGCCTCGCTGTGGAACCCGGGGAAGGCCCGGTCGAAGGCTTCCAGCGCGCCCAGGTACCGCAGCAGCGGGCCGTCGGGGGCGCCGACGGACTCCCCGGGCATCAGCACCGGGATGCCCGGCGGCGTCACGGTGACCATCGCGGCCGCCACCCGCCCCGCGGCCTCGGACAGCCGCAGGCGTTCGGTACCGCCCCGGATCAGCTGCTGGTAGCAGCGCTGGGGTGGCTCGACGGGCTCCGGGAGCTCCTGGAAGGCCGTGTCGAGCGCGGTGATCAGCTCGGCGCGGGTGAGGTGCTCGTGCATCTCCTGGCACAGCCGGCCCAGGGTGGTGCCGGCGTAACGGCGCGGGAACTGCTCGACCAGGTCGGGCAGGACCCGATCCAGCGGCGCGTCCGAGTCGTAGAGGGCCTTGAAGTCCATCAGGGCGTCCATCAGGGTGCCCCACTTGCCCTTCGTGATGCCCATGGAGAAGAGGACGAGCGTGCTGTAGCTGTCGGTCTTCTCCACGACGATGCCGCGGGCTGCCAGGTAAGCGGTGAGAATCCGCGCCGGGATGCCCCAGGGCGAGGTCTCGCCGGTGGCCGTCACACCGGGACAGGTCAGGGTCACCTTGACCGGGTCCAGCATGCAGTAGCCCTCGCCGAGGCCGGCGAACCCGTGCCACTCGGCGCCGGGTTCGAGGTGCCAGCAGCCAGGCTCGCGGCTCAGCAGCGCCGGCGGGGCGTCGGCGAACGGGATGCGCTCGCCGGTGGCCGGATCGGTGACGGTGTCGGGCTGCCAGACGCCGAAGAACCAGGCGGGCCGGTCACCCGCGTCGGCGATCCGACGGCCGGTGCGGACGACGGCCTGGCGGAAGCGGATCGCCTCGGTCACCGCCTCGTCGATCAGCCACTGGCCCTGCGCTCCGTCCATCATCGCGGTGGCCACGTCCAGGGAGGCGATAGCCGGATAGAGCGCCGAGGTGGTGCCGTGCATCATGAACGCCTCGTTGAACCGCTCGTGTTCTACGGGGGCCCGGGGCGCCGACCTGACGTGGACCATCGCGGTCTGCGACAGCGCGGCCAGCAGCTTGTGCGTGGACTGCGTGGCGAAGACGGTGGGCCGCTCGGGCCCCTCGAAGGTGTCCGGGCCGACGGCCATTCCGTAACGTCCGGCGTAGAGGGGGTGGAAGCGCGCGTAGGCGAACCAGGCCTCGTCGAAGTGCAGGCGCGGTGTGCTGGGGGCGAAGGACCGGGCCGCCGCGACGGTGTCGTAGCACAGGCCGTCGTACGTGGAGTTGGTGACGACCGCGTACTGGGCCTTGGGCGACACCGCGCCCGCCGTGAGCGGGTTGGCCGCGATCCGGGCGGCCACCGCCGCCGCGTCGGTCCCGGCCGGGGGCAGCGGACCGGCCAGGCCGTAGCCGTTGCGCGTGGGTACGAGGTAGACGGGTCGGGCACCGGAGATGACCAGGCCGTGCAGCACGGACTTGTGGCAGTTGCGGTCCACCAGTGCGATCTCGTCGGAGGTCACGCTGTAGTGGCCCACCATGCGGTCGGCGGTGGAGTCGCCGTGCAGGACGAAATACGTGCGGTCGGCGCCGAAGACGCGGGCGGCGTTGCGTTCGGCCTCGCCGATCGGGCCACTGTGCTCGAAGAGCGAGCCCAGCTCGCCGACCGAGATCGACAGGTCGCTGCGGAAGAGGCGCTCGCCGTAGTAGTCGAAGAAGGCGCGCCCCGCGGGGGACTTCAGGAAGGCGACGCCGCCCGCGTGCGCCGGGGTGTGCCAGGAGTACTCGTGGGCGTCGTCGAAACGGCGCAGCGCCTTGAAGAACGGCGGCAGGACGTCCTTGTGGTAGGCGCGGGCGGCACTGACGACGCGGCCGGCGATGAAGGCAGGGGTGTCCTCCAGAGGCCAGATGTAGCCGACCACCGCCTCGGAGACCCACAGCGGCAGGCGTTCGAGGTCCTGGTCGGACTCGTCGGCCATGAGGAGGAAGACCGGCAGATCCTTGAAACGGCGCGCGATGTGACGCAGGACCTCGGCGCCACCGCCCTCCTCGACGGCGTCACCCTTACCGCCTGGCAGGTCCCAGGCGACGACGGCCGCCGAGAGCCCCGCCTCCGTGTGCAGGGTGGCCCGTGCGTCACTGGCGCTCGCCGCCCACCGCGGCTCCAGCCCCTTGTTCTCCATCTCCTTGCCGATACGGCGCAGTTGCTCGGAACTCGCGCCACCGCCCAGAGGGTTCTCCCGCAGGGCCAGCAGGACCGTACCGTTTGCCATGACATCCGCCTTCGTGATGAGGGGTGTGCCGTTGTGCAGTCGTGTCGATGTGTCGTCGACCCGTGGCAGAGTCTTTCGGCGGAGCCCGGACGTTGGCCGACCTTCACTGCGCGCTTCACTCGCAGGAGGTACCAGGGGCGCGGAGCTGAGGGGCCGGAGTTCCTCACTGGCAACAGGCGCAACTGCGCTTGCATGGTGCGGTAGTTGCGCTCCGTGTGGCGCCGGCCGCCCCGCCCGGCGGCGCTCCCCGGAGCCCGCACACAGCGGGCGAGGCATGGATACCGCGTCATCCGTTCCGTGCGGTGCGGCCGTTGGCGGCGAGACGGCGTTCGAGGGGGGTGCGGTAGCAGGGGGTGACGCGGGTGCCGGCCAGGAAGGTGGTCAGGCGGGTGGTCTCGTGGTCGATGGCGGTGCGGGCTTCGCGGCCGGGGTCGGTGAGGAGGTGGTGGTTGATGTGGCCGTCGGGGTGCTGGGCCCAGGCGCCGACGATGCGGCCGTGCCACCAGATGGTGGGGCCGATGTTGCCGTTGCGGTCGAAGAGGGCCTTGGTGTGGTCGGGGTCGAGGTACCAGTCGCGGTGGCGCCAGCCCATGGCCGTGGGGTCGAGGCCGGGCAGCAGGGCGGCGCCCGGCTCGGGGAGGCCGGGGGAAGCGTCGAGGTCCTCGGGGAGGAGGTAGCCGGTGCCCTCGTCGAGTTCGACGGCCTGGGCGCCGGTGGCGGCCAGTGCCTTGCGGGTGTCGGTGAGGTTCCAGCCGGTCCACCACTTCAGGTCGTCCACGGTGACCGGGCCGAACGCCGCGAGGTAGCGACGGGCCAGCGTGGTCTTCGCCTCGGCCACGGGTATCTGCGGCAGGGGCCGGGCCGGGGCCCACCGGAACTGTGCGGAGGTCCACGAACCGGCGGGCCGGGCCCGGCGGATGCGGCCCTCGGCGGCGAGCACGCCCAGGACGGAGGCGCTGGCCCGCTGCCGCGATGCGTAGGACTTCCCGGGAGAGAGGACGATCTGCTCGCGCAAGGCCGGTATGTCCGCGGCGAGTTGGGCCGCGGTGGCCTCGCCGCGGGCCGCGAGGGCGGCGAGCGTGGCCTGCTCGGCGGCCGCGTAGCCGCGCTCGTCCCAGCCGAGGGTGTCGCGGAGCCTTGCCATGGTGTCGGTGCGGTGGCGGTGGGTGTCGCGGACGGTCGCGGACCGGACGGCCGGGGCCAGGGGGGCGGGGAGGACGAACATGGTGCGGCGCATGCACCGGATGCGCTCCAGCGCCGGGGTGCCGGCGGCGGTGGTGTCGTAGAGAGACCGTTCGACGGCGGCGACGGTGGGCCGGTGCATGCGGGCGGCCGTGGCGAGGAAGACGGTGGCGGGGTCGGTGGCGTGCAGGCCGATCAGCGCCTCGGCCACCGCCTCGGCCGTGTTCTCCCGCACGGAGGGTGCGAGGAGATGACGGCGGACGAGGCGGGCGCGGCGGTGGGCTGCGGTGACGCGGGGCAGAACGATCACGCTCGCTAACGGGTCAGTGGGTGCCGTGGATGCAGAAGGGCCGGCCGGAGGGGTCGAGCAGGACCGTCCAGCACTTTCCGCCGGACAGGGTGACGGGGCCGGCGCCGGTGTTGCTCAGGGGAGTGCTTTCTTGTGTGCGGTGGGAGTCGGCCTCGTGTGCGGTGGGCGTCAGCGGACGACCTTGACGCCGAAGTGGGTGCCGAAGCCGAGGGCGAAGCCGATGGCGCTGTGCATGTGGGCGTACATCTCCATGCCGCGGGCGGCGACGATTCCGCCGAGGTCGAGGATGTCGGTCCAGCCGTAGGACGTGAGCAGGTCGGTGGCCTGCTGTCGGGCGTCGGCGTCCTCGCCGGCGACGAACATGGTGTGGTCCCCGCCGCCGACGGCCTTCGGGGCGACGACGGTGGCCTGCTCCTGGGTGACGAACGCCTTGACGACCTTGGTGCGCGGCAGGGCGCGCTGGATCTGCTCGCCGAGACTGTCGCTGTCGCAGGGGTCGAGGACGGGCATGGCGCCCCATGGGGTGGGCCAGGGGTGCTCGATGTCGGGGTTGTAGACGTACGGCACGGCGTAGTCGATGAGCGTCTTGCCGGCGAGCTGGTCGGCGATGGCGGACAGGGCCGCCAGCGCGTTGTGGCCGTCGATGCCGTTGATGACGAGGTCGCCCTCGGCGGCGGCGTCGCCGAAGGTGTGCAGCCCGGTGCCGGGGTGCGCGGCGAGGAACTGCCGGTAGGGCGGGGTGCCCATCATGTCGGGCTCGGTGCGGGCCAGGGTGGCCTTCGGGTCACGGGTGCCCACGTGGACCTCGTGACCGAGTTCGGCGAGCTTGGCGATGTGGGCGCGGGCACCGCCACCGGTACCGAGAACGGCGATCTTCATGGGGAACCTCCCGGTTTGATCTGTTTTGATCCGTTCGGACAGGTCCCACCGTAGAGGGCATTCAGGACAGTAGGTGTCCTTTGACGGCGGCATCATGGGATTCATGACCAGCGACATGACCGCCCGGATGCTGCGGCTGCTGTCCCTGCTGCAGACCCGTCGGGAGTGGTCCGGCGCCGACCTCGCCGCGCGCCTCTCGGTGACCGTGCGCACCGTCCGCCGGGACATGGACCGGCTGCGTGAGCTGGGCTATCCCGTCGACAGCACCCGCGGACACGCCGGCGGCTACCGCCTCACCTCCGGCAGCGACCTGCCGCCCCTGCTGCTGGACGACGACGAGGCGGTCGCCGTCGCCGTCGCCCTGCGCACCGCCGCGGGCGGCCTGACCGGCATCGAGGAGACCGCCGTACGGGCCCTGGCCAAGCTCGAACAGGTCCTGCCGCGTCGCCTGCGCGGCCAGGTCACGGCCCTCCAGACCTCCCTCGCGGGCATCGCCTGGGAGACCCGCGGGCCACGTGCGGACCCGGGCCTCCTCGCGGCCCTCGCCGTCGCCTGCCGCGATCACGAGATCGTCGCCTTCGACTACACCACCCGCCACAGCGGCACGGCGCGGCGCCGCGTGGAGCCCTGCCATGTGGTCGCCTCCGGCGACCTGTGGTACCTCCTGGCCCACGACACCGACAAGGACGACTGGCGCCTCTTCCGCCTCGACCGCATCACCGGTGCCGTGCCCACCGGGCACCGCGTCCCGCCCCGCCCCGTACCCGGCGACAACCCCGCCGCCTTCGTCGCCGGCCGGCTGTCCGCCGCCCCCACCCGCTACCGCGCCCTGGCCACCGTCCAGGCATCCGCCGAGCACGTCCGCGCCCGCACCCGGGGGCTGGCCTCCCGACTGCAGCCCGTCGACACGCACAGCTGCCGCGTCGACGTCTCCGACGACTACCTGCCCCGTATCGCCCAGACCCTGGCCGACCTCGACGCCGACTACACCCTCGACGCCGACCCCGACGTCCTCGCCCATCTCCGCGACACCGCCCACCGCGTCCTGCGCGCCACGGGATGAGACATGGGCCCGGCCCTGCCGGCCGGGTGCGTCAGGCCTGCCGGGTGGGCAGCACGATCGCCTGGCGCAGGTTCACATGGCGGGCGCGGCTCGTCGTGTAGGCGATCAGGTCGGCGACGTCGTCCGCCGACAGACCGATCAGCGCGTCGAACATGCCGTCCAGCTGGCCGGACAGCTCGGCGTTGTCGATGTGGCCGCCCAGCTCCGTGTCCGTCAGGCCCGGTTCGATGTTGGTGACGCGGACGTCGCGCGGGCCCAGCTCCGTGCGCAGGGACTGCGAGAGGTAGGTGAGCGCGGCCTTCGTCGCGCCGTACACCGCGTAGTGGGGGAAGGTGATGTGCGCGCCGATGGAGGAGATGTTCACCAGGTCCGCCGTGCGGCCGGTCTCCGCCACCGCGATCAGGTCCGGCGTGAAGGCGCGGATGACGCGCAGCGCGCCGGCCACGTTCGTGTCCAGCATGCGCTGCCACTCGTCGGCGCGGCCGTCGGTGACGGGGTTCGGCAGCATCACGCCCGCCGCGTTGACCACCAGGTCCACCTCGCCGTACGCGGCGTGGACCCGATCGACCGCCGCATCCACCGAGGCCGCGTCGGTGACGTCGGTGGCGACCGCGAGGGCCTGGCCGCCGTCCGCCTCGATCCTGGCGGCCAGCTCGGTCAGCCGATCGGCCCGGCGGGCGAGCAGCGCCACCCGCACGCCGTGCGAGGCGAGCAGCCGGGCGGTGGCCTCGCCCATACCGCTGGCGGCTCCGGTGACGACGGCGGTGCGGCCGGCGAGGGTGTCGTATGCCATGGGAACTCCTTGGTCGGTGGTGGTCCGAGAGGGGCGCCGCCGGGCGTCCCCCGGCGACGACCACCACCCTGCGCCCGGCCGCCGCGCCTACCCAGGGCTGCCGTTTTCCTGGGTCCGGCAGTACCAGGAAAACGGACCGGTCCCGGGACCTAGGATCGCCGGCATGGACATACCCGTCGGCCGGGAACTCGGCGACTTCCTGCGCTCGCGGCGCGCCCGCATCCAGCCCGAAGAGGTCGGGCTGCCAGGTCACGGCAGGCGGCGGGTGCCGGGCCTGCGCCGCGAGGAGGTCGCCCAACTCGCGGGCGTCAGTGTCGACTACTACATCCGCCTCGAACAGGGCCGCGGCCCCTCGGTCTCGGACGCGGTCCTCGACGCCGTCGGGCGTGTCCTGTGCCTCGACGACACCGAGCAGGAGTACCTGCGCACGGTGGCCAGGCCCGCCACCCGCCGCACCTCCGCGGCCCGTCGCACGTCCGCCGCCGGTCGGGCCCCCCAGAGGGTCCGCCCGGGTCTGCGACTCCTCCTGGACACCCTCGACCGGGCCCCGGCGTTCGTACTCGGCCGCCGCATGGACGTGCTCGCGTGGAACGGCCTGGGCGACGCCCTCCTCGGCTTCTCGCAGCTGCCGCCCGAGGAGCGCAACATGCCGCGCCAGGTGTTCCTCAATCCGCTGACGCGTGAGCTGTACCCGGACTGGCCGGCGGTGGCCGCGGAGACGGTGGCCCATCTGCGCCTGGACGCGGGGAACCATCCGCAGGACCGGCCACTGGCCACGCTGGTGGGCGAACTGTCGCTCGGCAGCGAGGACTTCCGCCGGCTGTGGGCGGACCACCAGGTCAAGGAGAAGAGCCACGGGTCCAAGCGCCTGACGCACCCCGTGGTGGGCGAACTCACCCTGCCCTACGAGACGTTGACCGTCCCCGGGGAGCCGGACCAGATGCTGGTGGTCTACACGCCGGAGCCCGGTACGCGGACGGAGGAGCGCCTGCGGCTCCTGGCCAGCTGGGCGGCGACACCCTCGGACAGCGCTGAGGAAGCCGAGGGAGCTGCCGGAGCCGAGGGAGCTGCCGGGTCCGCGGTCCGGGTGACCGCCGATCCGTCGGACACCCCCTGAGGGGAGACATCCCGTAGTACGGCAACGGTTGTTGGTGAACGGTTGTTAGTGAGGCGTTATCGGGGCGCTAGCGATCTCCGTCAGAGTCATGTGCGTCCAAGGGCGTTGAGGGAGGGCCGGGGGGTCTTCGGCTTCTCGCCCGCCCATTGAACGGGGAGCACGAAATGCGGAAGGCGCGGAAGGCGACGGCGCCGGGTATCGGCGGTCGCGCCGGTAGTACGCGCGAGTTACCGGGGCTGCCGATTCCCCGCGAGGGGGCGGGGCGGCGCGATCGGTCACCTTCTTCCTTTCGGGGTTGACCACGGCGCGGTCCGCCGAAGCGAAGGGCAGCTCAGCCGCGTTACGGAGGCGCGCGGGGCCGCCAAGGGCCCCGTAAATGATTGAAGACTTCGGAGTGTGATCCTCCGTCGACCCTCCGTTGAGAATTCTCCTTTTCGGGGCCGCAGCGGAACCTCGACATCCGCCACCCCATCTTTCTGGGCGTCCCAATTCTCTGGGCGACCCACATACCAGAACTTCGAACGAATGCGATGGGGACCGTGATGCGCGAATTCAGCCGTCGAGGCATAGTCGGGCTCGGAATAGGGGCGGCGGCCGCGCTCTCCGTGGCCGGCTGCTCGCCCTCCGGGTCGTCGACCTCCGACAAGGTCGGCACCAAGCCCGGAAAGTCGCCGAAGGGCAAGCCGATAGGCGACGGCTCGACCGCGTACACCGGGAAGCAGCCCAACCAGCCGCCCGCACCGGAGAAGCTGGAGCCGGGCCAGAAGCCGCCGCAGTTCGTCGTCTTCTCCTGGGACGGGGCGGGCGAGGTGGGCAACGGCCTCTTCCCGCGGTTCCGCAAGCTCGCCAAGGAACACAACGCCTCGATGACCTTCTTCCTCTCCGGGCTGTATCTGCTGCCCGAGTCGAAGAAGCGCATGTACCGCCCGCCGAACAACGCCGTCGGCGCCTCCGACATCGGCTACCTCACCGATGACCACATCAAGGAGACGATCAAGAACGTGCGCGGGGCGTGGCTGGAGGGCCACGAGATAGGCACCCACTTCAACGGCCACTTCTGCGGCGAGGGCCGCGGCTCGGTGAAGCACTGGACGCCCGCCCAGTGGGACGACGAGATCGAACAGGCCATGTCCTTCGTCACCAAGTGGCGGACCAACACCGGCTTCACCGACCTCGAATCGCTGCCCTTCGACTACAGCAAGGAGCTGGTCGGCGGCCGTACGCCGTGCCTCCTCGGCCAGGAGAACCTGCTGCCGACGGCGAAGAAGCGCGGCTGGCGGTACGACGCCAGCTCACCCGGCGGCCTCCAGGTCTGGCCCACCAAGAAGCAGGGCATCTGGGACTTCCCCCTCCAGGGGATTCCGTTCCCCGGCCACAGCTTCCCGGTCCTCTCGATGGACTACAACATCCTGGCCAACCAGTCGAAGAACTCCACCAAGGCCCCGCCGGCCAACTACCCGGGCTGGCGCAAGCAGGCCGCGGGGGCGTACATCGCCGGTTTCCAGCGGGCCTACGAGACCAACCGGGCGCCGTTCTTCATCGGCAACCACTTCGAGCAGTGGAACGGCGGCATCTACATGGACGCCGTCGAGGAGGCGATCAAGCACATCGCCGACGAGAAGCACAAGGACGTCCGACTGGTCTCCTTCCGTCAGCTCTGCGACTGGCTGGACGCCCAGGACCCCAAGGTCCTGGCCGGCCTGCGCGGGCTCGGGGTGGGTCAGCAGTTCACCGGACGCGGCTGACGGCCCCGATCGGGGGCTCCTGCCGGCAATGCGTCCTTGCGGGAAAATGGAGAGGACCGGCACCCACGAAAGGGCTCGATAACTCGTCGTGCCGGACGGAGAGGAGAGACCCATGCGCAGACGTCTCCTCAGAGCCGGTGCCGTCGCCGGCGCCGCACTTTCGGCCCTGATCATCGGCGGCGCCACCGAAGCCGCCGTCGCCGCCCCCTACGCTCCCGCATCGCACCGGATGGCCGCCGCTCAGCACCCTCAGCTGGTACCGGAGGAGTGCGGGGTGGTGCCCGTGACAACGCCCGTCACGCTCCACGGCAGAAAGGCCTTCACCACCACGTGGTACTTCAACTGCACGCTCAAGGAACCACAGTCCGCTCAGGACCCGCTTCCGTGAGGTGAGCGGCGACCGGTGGTGTGCGAGCGCCGGTGGAGGAACCACAGGCCTCCCAGGAGCAGGGAGAGCGCCACCAGGGCGATCAGGGCGGTGCCCCAGAAGCCGCCGATCAGCCGGACTCCCGCGAGGGCGAGCCCGGCGGCGGCCAGGAAGGGCAGCAGGGTCAGGGCCAGGAAGCGCAGGATGACGGCGACGCCGGCAGCCCTGGGCAGGCGGGTGGACAGCCGTCGGTGCCTGAGCCGGTCCCCGGGGGCACCGGGCGCGTAGTACCGCACGGCCTTGTCCGCCAGTCGCAGGGTGCTCTGCCGGTAGAGCACGGCGAGCGCGGGCACCCAGATCAGGGGGAGCACCATCCCCACGAGGAACAGGGCGCCGAGCATGGCCGTCGACAGTGCCCGGCGCGGTCTGCTGGGCTTGTCGCCGCCCGTGAGGCCGAGCACGGCGGCCATCCTGACGATGAGTGCCCAGCGGGTGCGCCGGGGGAGGTGGCCGTGTCCACCCGCGGGATGGCGGCTCACCTCGGTCAGGGCCCGGCCGGCCGCCTCGGTCGACGGGTACACGTCCTGCAGGACCAGGATGTCGGCGACCCGTTGTTCGCTGCAGGGGTCGTGGCCGGCGACGGCGGCCAGTTCGAGCACCATCTTCGCCTGCGACAACAGGGCCGCCACGAAGCTCACGGGCATCAGGACGATGAACGGCCCACCCAGTGCGGCGCCGTCGACGATCGTCATCCGCGTCCCGTGGGCAATCGCGTCGTGGCCCAGCTCATCGGCTCCGGCCAGGGGCTTTCGGTGTCTGCGGCGGGCCGCCGCGGCAGCGGCCCGCGGCCCGAACCGCCGCACGGCGAAGAAGGCCAGCTGCTCGGGCATGTGCTGCGGGTCCGCCCAGATCATCGGCAGCAGCGCCTGGGCCTCGACCGTCACCGGCTCGTCCGCGCGGGCGGAGGGCGACCCGGGCCTGTGGGGTTCACCGGGCCTGCGTGGTTCACCGCCGTTCATCCGGTGCCGGCTCGGCCGGATTCGACGTTCTCCGATGCGGATTCGTCACCCCGTCCTACGCCGTCTCCAGCTCCGTGACGATTTCGGCGAAACCGAGCGCGCGCAGAACGCTGCCCGCCGCATCGACCACCCGCGCGCTGCCGACGATCGGCGCGATCGCCACACAGACGGCCTTGGCGTCCTCGGCGGTCAGGCCGGCCTCCTTCGCCACGCTGAGATTGGCCAGGTACGAGGCGGGCGCGGCGTCCATCGCGATGAGCGCCGCCAACCGCACCAGGTGGTAGGTGCGCTCGTCGAGGCCGGAATTGGGCAGCGTTTCGATGGTCATCCGGGCCAGCTGCTCGAAGACCGGGTGCTCACCTTGCGCCAAGGCGCCCAGGGCTCGTTCGGGAGATTGTGCTGCTGTCATGATCAGCGACCTTCTCACTCTCCATGTGTCCAGCAGAACCACACGGGCCGCGCGGGAAGGGAAGGCCGAGCAGGATGGACCTCAACGCAGGAAGTGCCTACATCCATGGCATTCCTTCGCGGGCTCGGCGTCAAATGCTCCCGGTCCGCGAGGCGGAGGGACAGCCGGTGCTCCGGAGTGCCGCACCGGCCAACGATCAGGTGTCCGAGCAAACATCTTCGGGACGGGAAGCTGCCAGACGGGAGCTGCCAGACAGCGAGCCGTCAGAAGGGAAACCGTCAGTCGAGGGCGGGGTAGTCGGTGTAGCCGCGCTCGTCGCCGCCGTAGAAGGTGGCCGGGTCCGGTGCGGTGAACGGTCCGCCCAGGGCCAGCCGGCGGGGCAGGTCGGGGTTGGCCAGGAACAGCGCGCCGAAGGCGATCAGGTCCGCCAGCCCCTCCTCGACCAGGGGCAGCGCCTCGTGGCCGGTGGGCTGCGGGTGGGTGAAGGGGTTGAGGACGAACGCGGTCGGCCACGCCTGCCTCAGCTGCCGGGTCAGCTCCCGGTCCGGGCCCTCCATGAGGTGCAGATAGGCCAGCTCCAGCGGCGCCAGCCGCGCCACCAGGGCGCCGTAGAGCTCGGCGAGGCACTCCTCGGCGATGTCGTTGTACGGGTTGCCCGGCGAGACGCGGAAGCCGACCCGTTCACTGCCGACGGCGTCGGCCACGGCGGCGGCGATCTCGGCGCCGAGGCGGATGCGGCCCTCGACGGAGCCTCCCCAGCCGTCGGTGCGCTGGTTGGCGTTGGCGGAGAGGAACTGGTGGATCAGGTAGCCGTTCGCGCCATGGATCTCCACTCCGTCGAAGCCGGCGGCGATCGCGTTGCGGGCCGCGGCGGCGAAGTCCGCGACCGTCTGCCCGATCTCCTGCTCGCTCAGCTCCCGGGGCACCACGAAGTCCTTCGGGCCCTCATGGGTGAAGACCTGTCCCTGGGCGGCCACGGCCGAGGGCCCGACCGGCACCAGGCCGTCGGGCAGCAGGCTGGGGTGGCCGACCCGGCCGGTGTGCATGAGCTGGGCGAAGATCACCCCGCCGCGCTCGTGGACCGCCCGGGTCACCGGTCGCCACGCCTCGACCTGGGCCTGGCTGTGCAGGCCGGGGGTGTCCGGGTAGCCCTGCCCGACGACGCTGGGCTGGATGCCCTCGGTGACGATCAGGCCGGCCGACGCCCGCTGGCCGTAGTACAGGGCCGTCTCGGGTGTCGGGGTCGCGCCGGGGCCATAGGCCCGGCTCCGCGTCATCGGGGCCATCGCGATCCGGTTCGCGAGCTTGGCGCCGGCCAGATCGAACGAGTCGAACGCAGTGGACATGGCTGACTCCTCCAGGGGTGGGTGCGGGGTGGGAGCGGGTGCTGCAGCGCCGTCAGCATGACACATTACTTGCCCGAGCAACAAACATGCTCCGCAAGCGAGGTTTGTCGGTGCTGCCACCCTCGCTGGTTGCCTGGGCAAGTACGATGGCCGGACGCATTGCCCTCCCGCCCGCCTGCCGGGGACGAAGGAGCTACTCGTGGCCGATGAGCCCACCCCGCCGCCCGCGGCACACCGACGGTCCGCCCGCGACACCGCCCCGCCGCCCAGCGGCGCCCTGCCCGCGACGGCGCGCAGCGGTCCCCTCAGCCACGCCGTCTTCCGCACCGCCCGCCTGCACCGGGCGGCCGCCGCGCACCTGCTGCGCTCCACCGGCCTCTACGCCGGCCAGGAGCTGCTGATGATGCATCTGTGGGAGAACGGACCGCAGACCCAGTCGGAGCTGGTCCGCCTCCTGGACGCCGAGCCGTCCACCGTCACCCGCATGGTCAAGCGCCTGGAGCAGGGCGGCTTCGTCCGCCGTCGGCCCTCCGCCACCGACCGGCGGGTGATGACGGTCGAGGCCACCACCGCCAGCCAGGCCCTGCGCCGCCAGGTCGAGAGCGCCTGGCAGGAACTGGAGCAGACCACCGTCAGCGGCCTCACCGACGCCGAGCGCGACACCCTCGGCGCCCTGCTGCGCACAGTGGAGGACAACCTCAGCCGGGCACTGGGCTCCTGGACCCAGGGCACATAGGCAGCCGCGGAACGGGTCCCGCCTCGGCCGGTATGTTCGAAACGGCCACCGCCGCGGGGGCGGGACCGCCGAGGACGAGGGGACGCATGGACACGGCTACCATCCTGGCCCGCCTGGAAGAGGCTCGTGCCGCCGATTCCACGGCGCGCAACCGGATCTGCGACGAGGTGGCCGCCGCATTACTGGCAGCCGGGTCCCCGCCGGAGTTCGAGGTGGGCTCCGCCGACTTCGACACGGACCCGTACTTCGTGTGCGCCGACCGCTACTGGCGCGGGCGGCTCCAGGACCGGCCGACGGCCGCCACGGCGCTCGAATGCGGGCGATGGATGACGGACCATGTGACGGACGAGAGCTGGATCGCGGTCGCCGAGCAGTGGGGGCTGGGGAACGGGTTCATCAACCGGCACAGCGCCGAGTCGGTGGGTCAACTCGCCGAGGCGGCCCGGGAGATCGCCGGCCTCGGCGAGACCGCGGGGCAACGCGTCGCGTACCTCGTCGCCCTGTTCCACGGCGGCAAGCTGCGCTCGAACTTCTGCTTCGACGAGCTGCACGACTTCCTCGCGTCCTCGCCGCTGGCCCTGGCCGCCGGCGCCCACCGTGAGGAGCCGCTCTTCCTGGCCCTCAGGTCGTTCGCCGCCTTCGGCAGTCGCGCGTTGACCGTCGAGTACGCCACCGATCTGCTGGTCCGGGCCTGGGCATCGCCCCGCCGCACCCGGCACACCGTGGACCTCTGCCTCAACGGGCTGGCGCTCGCCGTCCCCTTCGAGGGCCAGGGGGAGCTCTTGCGCCGGCACGCCGAGGAGGCCGTCGAGGAGTATCCGCGCAACCACATGTTCCACGCCCGGCTCGCCGCCGGCCTGCACATGTGCGGACGGCACGACGACGCGCTGGCGCGCATCGACACCGCGCTGGCGCTGCTCGGAGCGAACCCCGCCTTCAGCCACAACATCCTGCAGGACCAGTACCTCGCCAAGCGGGACGCGATCCAGGAGGGGCGGCTGCGGGCCCTGCGGGACGCCGAGCAGCAGCGGCGCTGGGACCAGCAGATCGCCGCCAACGCCCAGTTGGAGCGCTCCTTGCACACGTCCTCCGTGCGGGCCGTCGAAGTCGTCGCCGTCTTCACCGCCGCCATCGCCTTCGCCGTCGGATCCCTCCAGGTCACCCTGACCGGCAAACTCCCCCTGTCCGACCGCCTCTGCCTCCTGGCCGCGCAGGGCGTGGGCCTGGCCGTCTTCGCGCTGCTGATAGTCGGAGGGACGTGGTGGATCACCCGGCGGCGTCAGCATGGGGGCCGTGAGGACGCGTGACGTCGCACTGGTGACGGGCCGGGCCTCAGGGCGGCATGACCGGCGGGTGGCCGGATCGCAGCGTATGGCCGAAGTGCATGGGTGATCGCCCTTATGGCCGTTGTAGCAGACAGGTACGGTTTGGCCATGGATGCATCGGGAACGCTCGCGGCCGAGGAAGGCACCGGGCCGCCGGCGGTCATCAAGGCCGCCGCACGCCAACTGCTGGTGAAACGGGGCGCCGGCGGGCTGACCCTGGAGACCGTCGCCGGTTCCGGCGGTCTGGCCGTCGCCGACGTGGCGGCCGTCTTCCCGCATCGGGACGACCTGCTGACCGCGCTGGTCATCGATGCCTACAACGCGTCCGGCGCCGCGATGGAGCAGGCAGATCAGGCCGCCGGGGACACCGGTGCGGCGGCGGGCGCACGGCTGCTGGCGGTGACCCGCGCGCTGCGGCAGTGGTCCTTCGACAACCCCGCCGAGTTCACCCTGATCTACGGCTCGCCCGTGCCGGACTACCACGCCCCGCAGAGCACGGTCCCGCCCGCGTCGCGTACCCCCGGGGTACTGGCCGGCATCGTGCGGGCGGCACTGGAGGCCGGTGAACTCACCCCGCCCCGGCGGACGGTGGCGCCACCCGGCCCGCCGCTGCTGCGGCCCGAGGCCGTGGAGCTCTTCGGCGGCGTGCCCGAGGCTCCGTTCTCGGACATCATCGAGCGCGGCATCGTGCTGTGGAGCAATCTGATCGGGCTCCTGGTGTTCCAGGTCTTCAGCCGTACCCACGACAGCGTCCGGGACGAGTCCGCGTTCTTCGACTACGCCATCGCCGTGGCGGCCGAAGGCATCGGACTCGTGGTCCCCCTGGGCGAGGACACCGACTAGACCGTCCGCCGCGCACGCGGCGCCGCCGGGGAATCAGGCCGTGAACACCACTCGAACTCTCTGCTTCGTCATTGCGGCGCTCTCGTCGTACGCCGCGCTCGTCTACCGGCTGGGCCAAGTCAGGCGCAGCTGGCGGGACACCGCCTACCGCACACTCGTGATCACTCTGCTGCTGCAGTGCCTCACCTTCACGATGGGCGCCGTGGCCATGGGAGGCGAGAGCTTCCTGGGCGTCGGCAACCTCGCCATCCTGGTGATGCACCTGTCGGCGGTCGCCTTCTGCGTCAGCGCCCAGATCATCCTGCTGCGCTGGGCGACCGACGCCGAGGAGGCGGTGCGCAAGACCCGCTACTGGCTGATCACCGGCATCGCCCTCAACGTGCTGCTGCTGGCGCTCTTCCTGATCGCCGACGGCCCCGGCCGGCCCGCTTCGGACTTCAACACCGGCAGCGGCCAGCCGCTGGTCCTCACCTACCTCCTGGTCTTCATCGTCTCCCAGGCGGTTCCGTGCGTGACCATCTTCCGCCAGTGCGGCCCCTACGCCCGGATGGCCGGCAAGGCCGAGCTGAGGCAGGCGCTGCGGATGCTCTCCGTCGCCGCGGTGATCCTCTTCCTCTACTGCCTGGGCAGGACCGTCAACATCCTCACCGCCGCGGCCGGGATCGACATCGGCGTCTGGCAGCTGGCCTCCAACGTCTTCAGCGCGGTGGGCATCCTCACCCTCTCCCTCGCCCTGACGATCTCCTCCTGGGGGACCTCGGCCGCCAAACTGCTGACGTGGGCGCGCAGTTACCGGTCCTACCGCGTCCTGTATCCGCTGTGGCGTGACCTGTACGAGTCCTCGCCGGACATCGTCCTGGAGCCGCCGGGGGCCGCGGTCTCCGACCTCGACTACCGCCTCCACCGCCGGGTGATCGAAATCCGGGACGGCTGGCGGGACCTGCGTCCCTATATAGACCGCACCGCCACCGGCGCCGACGGAGCGGGCCCCGAGGCCAGCGAGGAGTCCCGGCAGGCCTTCGCCGAAGCGGCCCAGATCCGGCAGGCCCTGCACGCCAAGCGCGCCGGCACCATCCCCGACGACAACAAGGACGACGGCGACTTCGACGACCGCGACACCGACAACCTGACCGCGGAGGTCGCCTGGCTGACCCAGGTCGCCTCCGCCTACCGGAAGCTCGGCAGCGCCGGTTGAGAGCTCCCGCCCGGTCTGCCCCCGTCAGGCCGGGCGGGTTTCTCCCATTTCCCCCGTGGTTCCCCCGCGGATCCCCCGTGGATCCCCGGGGGTTCCCCGTTTCCCCCGTACTCCCCCGTGTTTCCCCCGTACTTCCCCCGTTTTTCCTGTCGTGCCGGGTGGGTGCGACCCGCCCGACCCCTGGCCCGGCCTCTCCCCCGAGAGCCGGGCCAGACCGACAAGACCGGCAACCAACTCGGCTACCCCCGTAAGCAAAGTTAGCTATCAGCTATCGGCAAGGTCCACGTTGGCGGAGTCCGGCCCGATTGTCAACTGACCGCTAATCTGCGAAACTGACGGATAGCCGAGGGCAATGCCAAGGAGGTGACGGGAGGGAGCTTCGCAATGTCTGAGACTGATGACCGGCCCGTGCTGGCAGTGCGCCTGGACAACCTCTTCAAGACGGTTCGTCCCAAGGGCAAGCACTGGACCAACGCCGAAGTGGCGGAGGAACTGAAGCAGGCCAACCCCGAACTCCGCGTCGGGGGTGTCTATCTGTCGCAGCTGCGGACGGGCAAGCGCTCCAATCCCTCACCGGACCTCCTCGCCGCCCTGGCACGCTTCTTCGGAGTGTCGGTCGCCTACTTCTTCGACGACGAGGTCGCCGAGTCGGTGCTCAGCGAGGTCGCCGCCATCGAGGCGCTGCGACAGGCCGGAGTCCGCTCCGTGGCGATGCGGGCGGCCGGGATGAAGAAGGAGAACCTCCAGGCCATCACGGCCATCATGGATCAGTACCGGCAGATGCAGGGTCTGCCGCCCGTCGCCGACAGCTCCGACGCGGAGTAGGGGGCCCGGGGGAGTGAGGGGCGCCAGGAAGGGACGGTCGGCCGATCAGGACCGCCGCAGCCGGCTCAAGAAGCTCCGCACGGCCGGCGCCCGGAAGATCGCCGAACTCGATCTGCCGAAGGTGGCCGATGTCGCCGAGCTCTGCCGCCATCTCGGCGAGGTGCGCGACCGCCCGATCACCCTGGTCCCGATGCAGATGCCCGCGTCGCACCCGTGTGGCATGTGGGTCGCCGCCCGCGACGAGGACCTGATCTTCTACGACGCCAACACGACCAGCGCGCATCAGGAGCACATCATCTTGCACGAGCTGGGTCACATCATCTGCTGCCATCGCGGGGCGGGTTGGCTGGACGAGGCGAGCGCCCGCCTCCTCTTCCCCAACCTCGACCCCGACCTCGTGCGTGACATGCTCCTGCGCGCGACGTACGACGACGTACAGGAACAGGAAGCGGAGATCATCGCCTATCTGCTCTCGCAGCAGGTGGGCAGCGCCGAGGAACGGCGTGCCGCGCCCCCGGCCGAGGACGCCGCAGGCGGCGCGGAGGCAGGCCGGACCGCCATGCTCCATCGGATCGAACGCACCCTGATCTGACGTGAGTTACTTATCCCCCGGCGGACGCCACCTCCTCGGCCAGGATCGACACCGCACGCCGGATGTCGTCCTCACGGTGCTCGCTGGTGACGAAGAACCGCAGCCTGGCGAGCCCCTCGTCCACGGCGGGGTGGAAGATCGGATCGGCGATGACACCCCGGTCGAACAGCCGGTCCGCGACCCGCAGGGTCCGCGCCGAGTCGCCGAGGACACACGGCACGATGGGCGTGCCGGCGCTGGAGCCCGTCGCCAGACCGGCCGAGGCGGCCAGGCCCACGAACAGCTCCGCGTTGCGCCGCAGCGCCCGCACCCGGTGCGGTTCCGCGGTGATCAGCTCGGTGGCGGCCAGCGCCGCGGCAGCGTTGGCCGGGGTCAGGCCGACGCTGTAGACGAAGCCCGGCAGCGTGTGCCGCAGCCACCGCACCATCCTGCCCGAGCCGCCGAGGTAACCGCCGCAGCTGGCGAAGGACTTGGACAGGGTGCCCATCCACAGGTCCACGTCGGAGCGGTCCACGCCGAAGAGCTCGCCGACGCCGCGGCCGCGTTCGCCCACGGTTCCGATGCTGTGCGCCTCATCGACCATCAGCAGGGCGCCGTAGCGCCGCTTCAGCTCGATCACCGCGGGCAGGTCGACCAGGTCGCCGTCCATGCTGTAGGCGCCCTCGACGGCGATCAGCACCCTTCGGAACCGCGAGCGGTTGAGCCGCAGCATCTGCTCCAGCCGGCCGATGTCGTTGTGGGCGAACGGGCGCCGCGCCGCTCCGGACAGGGCGCAGCCCTGGAGGATGCTGTCGTGGGCGAGCGCGTCGTGCACCACGAGGTCGCCCGCGCCGACGAGGTGCCCGATGGCGGTGACATTGGTGGCATGGCCGCTCACCAGCGTCAGGCAGTCCGCGACGCCGAGGAAGTCGGCGAGCGCCCGTTCCAGCCGTACGGTCAGGTCCCGTTCGCCGGAGAGCGGCCGGCTCGCGGAGACCGAGGTGCCATACCGCTCCACCGCCCGGTGCACGGCCTCGTTGACCGCCGGATGACCGGAGAGCCCCAGGTAGTTGTAGCTTCCGAAGGACAGGTACGTCCGCTCGCCGATCACGGTCGTGTCGCGGATGTTGCCCTGGTGGACCCGGAAGTACGGGAAGGCCGCACCGCTGTCGACGATCGCGTCGGCGCGCTCCTCGAACTGCCGCACCTCCGGGAAGTCGTCGACGCGGGCCGTCGCGGCGTCGAAGTCCGGCCGCGTCTGCGGGGGCAGCAGCTCACCCGGGGCCGGGGGCTGCGCCAGGTGCGGACCGACCAGCGCGATCAGCCGCTCGACGGTGAGGCCGGGCGAGAACATCTCCTCGGTGCGGAAGTCCGGTATGCGCTTGCCGATGTTGACCTCCAGCTCCTGCAGCATCAGGGAGTCGAAACCGAGGTCGGCCACCAGCGCCATCCGCTCGCTCAGGTCGGAGAGCGGGAAGACACCGGTCCGCGACACCTCTTCGAGCACGAGGGACGCGGCGGCCGCGCCTGTGGCCCGTTTCGCCTCGGGTGCCTCCTGGGGCGGGTCCACCGGACCCGGCGGGTCCTCCCCCGCGGCCTTGCGGGCGGGGACCGGGACGGGGACGGGGGCGCCCCCGACAGCGGCGGGCAGTACGCCACCGCCCTCGCGTGCCGTCTCGTCCACCGCCCAGTGGTGGCGCGGGGCGAGCGGACTCGGCGGAAGGGTGTACGGGGGTATTCGCTCGCGTACCGGGCGGAGCCCCGAGCCGGTGACCGCACGCGCCGCGAGCTGTGCCAACGCGGCCCTGTGCGCCTCGGCGGGCAGCGCGCCCGGCACGGGGACGGCGACCTCCGGCGGCTCACCGCCAGGCACCGTGCCGGCCAGCTGCCCCGGCCCGAGCTCCCCGCTCCGGCCCGCCGCCACGGCCTCGGCCGCGGCGGCCAGCTTCGTGGCGGCGTCGGCGGCGTCCTCCGCCACCAGGGCGAGGCGTTCGGCGAAGGGAGCCCGGCGGGCCAGGGTGTCCGCCACCCGGGCCAGCGGCGGCCGGTCCCCGTCGAGGGTGTGCGCCAGCTCCCGCGCGTAGCGGGCCAGCCCGGCCCGGTCGCGGGCGCTGAGCACGAGCAGCTGCGGGCCCGCGTCCGGTGCCGGACGGGCCGGCGCCGTGGTGCACTCCTCGACCACCAGATGGACACCGGTGCCGCCGAAGCCGAAGGCGCTCACGCCGGCCCGGCGCGGCTGGTCGGACCGCGGCCAGCGGGTCGGCGTCGTCGGGACGGTCAACCGCGCGGCGTCGAGCCCGCGGCGGTCGGCGAGGTCGAACTCCGGCTGCGGCGGGATCACTCCCCGCTGCACGGCCAGGACGGTCTTGATGAGTCCGGCCGTCCCCGCGGCGTTGAGCGAGTGCCCGACCACCGCCTTGACCGCGCCGAGGTAGGCGGGTGCGCCCCGCGCACCGCGCAGTTCGCGCAGCACCTCGACCTCGACGGGGTCGCCGACCGTGGTCCCGGTGCCGTGCGCCTCCAGATACTCCACCGCGTCCGGAGCCAGGCCCGCATCGCGGTAGGCCCGCCGCAGCGCGCGGAGCTGACCGGACGCCTGGGGGTGCATACCGCCCTGCACGGTCCCGTCATTGGCCGTGCCCACGCCCCGGATCACCGCATAGACCCGGTCGCCGGCGGCCAGCGCATCGGCCAGCGGCCGCAGCACCAGCACTCCGGCGCCCTCCCCCAGGACGAAGCCGTCGGCCGCCGCGCCGAACGGCAGGCAGCTGCCGCGGCGCGAGATGGCGCCGATCCGGCACAGGCCGACCAACAGGTCGGGGGTGAGGATCAGTTGGGCGCCGCCCGCGAGGGCGATCCGGCTCCGGCCCGCGCGCAGCGCGTACACGGCGTTGGCCACGGCCATCAGTCCACCGGAGCACGCCGAGTCCAGCGCATAGCTCTCGCCGTGCAGGTCGAAGACCGAACTGATCGTGTTCGGCCCCATGTTGAGCAGAAGCCCGGCGACGGATGTGCCGTGCAGCCCGTCGACCGCGCGGGCCGTCTCCGGCCACCGGGGGTCTCTCGCCCGCGCCCCGAACTCGCCGCCGGCCAGCTGGCGCATCCGGATCTGCAGGGTGCTGATCTCGCGGTAGCCGCTCTCGGTGAGCGAGGTGATCACCGAGGTCTCCTCGCGGTCGAAGCCGTCGGCCTCCCACCCCGCGTCCTGGATCGCCTCACGGGCGAGGTCGATCAGCAGCCGGTGCTGCGGATCCATCGACCTGGCCCGCCGTGGCGGGATGCCGTAGTGCGCCGCGTCGAAGTGGCCGACGTCCGGCAGCAGCGCCATGGTGTCCGTATAGGCCGAGGACGCCTGGCGGAAGTCGTCGCTGAGGAAGGTGGCGGAGTGCCACCGCGAGTCCGGGACGGGGGAGAACTGCGGCTGCGGGTCCGAGAGCAGCCGCCAGTACTGGTTGATGTTCCGCGCCCCCGGGAACCGGCAGGCCATCCCCACGATCGCGACGTCGTCACGCCGGGTGCCCGCCGGCTCCACGGGTGAACCCGCCGCGCCCGCCGGGGAGTCCTGCGCCGTCGCGGGCGTCACGTGGTGGTGCCCAGCCGCTCACGCCACCACTCCACCGTCGCCTTGATCTGCTCGTCGACGGGGGTGGCACGGACCGCGAACTCGGCTTCGTAGGCGCCGGCGTCCACCACGAACGGGCGGTCGAACTGGTAGCGGATCTCCTTCATCTCCCGGATCAGCGGGGAGAGGAGCGCTACGACGCCCAGCACGGCCGGCGACAGTCCGCGCACCGCGACCGGACCCGTTCCCGCCTGGGCGGCGAGGCGGTCGACCATCTCCCGGACGGACAGCGCGGGCTCCGTCGGGACGTGCCAGGCCCGTCCCCACGCCCGTTCCTCGCCGGCGATCTCGACCAGAGCCCGGGCCACGTCGGGGAGGTAGCTCCAGCTGTGCGGGGCGCCGGGGTCCCCGAGTGTGGAGACCGGCTTGCCGCGCAGCAGGCGCGGCATCACTCGCGCGGCGAGGTGTCCGGCGTCGGTCACGCCCGGCCCGAAGAAGTCCGAGGCGCGCAGCTCGACGGCCCTGATACGCCCCTGCTCGTGCAGTTTCCGCGCCTGCTCCCACACCGCGGCGCGCACCCGCCCCTTGGGGCCGGTCGCGGCGAGCGGCAGTTCCTCGGTCAGCGGGCCGTCCACCGGGCCGTAGCCGTAGAGGTTGCCCAGCATGACCAGGGTGGCCCCGGTCGCCTCGGCCGCCGCGCAGAGCGACGAGGCCAGCGGCGGCCATTGACTCGCCCAGCGGTGGTAGGGCGGTGCGGCACAGCTGAAGATCGCCGTCGCGCCCTGCGCCGCCTCGGTCAGCCGCTCGCTGTCCGCCGCGTCCAGCGCGACATGTTCGATACCGGGTTCCGGGCTCCGGCCTGTCGTGGTGATGACCCGCACGGAATGACCCTTTTCGACCAGCAGCCGAGCGGTAGCCATTCCGGCGGGCCCGAATCCTGTTACGGCATAAAGGCTCACGGGCGCACACTAGCGCGAGCGTCTGTGGGCCCTGCGTCTGGTGAGTCGGGGCTGCGCCACGCGGGGCCGGATACCCCTGCTTTCGGTCGGCCACACGTCGGCCCGAATCCGTACCCCGCCGCCGGAAGAGGCCGACCAGGGCAAGGAAAACGTGGCGCGATCAGCGGCTGACGCACACCCTGGCGCACTCCCCGAGGACGTCTCGAAATGGCCGATCCGCTGCGCATGCCGGTCGCCGCATTTCGAGCCGGGCTTCCTCACATTTCAAGCCAGGTTTCCTCCATGTCGAATGTGGCGTCCTCGGTATGGCGGACGCGGAAGGCGGACATGGCCCGGCCGCCCCTGTGGAGCGGTGCGACGCTGCCGAGCGCGAGTTGCGCCAGACCGGACCAGTCGAAGACGTTGACGGCGTCGTCCAGGTCGACGTCCGCCGCGGCAAGAGCCTCTGACGAGATGCCGAAGGAGCGGACGACGGCGCGGACGTCCCCGTGGAGGTCCCAGTGGTCCTCGCCGTGCCAGCCGGCGGCGAAGAGGCTCGTCCCGTCCGGGTGGAGGATCGACCAGGCGCCGTAGTTCATGTGGTGGTCGATGGTGGCCGACGCGATGATCACCGCATCGGGGAAGCGCTCGCGCAGCGCCTGCGACTGCTCGAGGACGGGGAAGCTGTCTCCGCAGTGCCCCAGGGCGGGATCGACGATCTCGGTCACGCCGCCCCAGCAGCCGACGGTGACCAGGTCCAGGTCGCGGCGGGTCTCCAGGGGCACCAGGTCGGTCGCGCCGACCGGGTCGAGCTCCTCCAGGACGGCGTCGACGGTGCCGAAGGAAGCGACGAACTCGCGGGCCCGGTCCGGGTCGTGCGCGGGCAGGGTCGCGGAGTTTCCCGGAGGGGGCGCGTGGACGACGGTGAGAGCGAACTCGCCGTGTCTGACTATCTCTTGGTCCTCATCGGCATCCCAGAAGCTTTCCTCACTCATGACGGCGACCCTAGGGGCGTCCGACGGGTGGGGCGAGCGGCACTGGTGGACCAGGCCATGACCCATCGGACAGGCCCTAGCGGGCCGGGCCCGCCCAGATGGCGTCCTCGTGCCGGCCGTCGGGGGAGACCTCCAGCTGGACCTCCTTCGCGCCGCCGGGGGAGACGGAGTAGGAGAACCGGCTCACCGCCCGCTTGCCGGGCAGCAGCGTGCCGGAGAACGGCTTGGTCGCGCCGTCGCCGTCGAAGATGTTCCCGGCCGACACTCCGTCGGCGTCCCGTACGGACGGCAGGGCACTGGTGATGTCGATCGGCTTCTTGCCGCCGTTGACGATCGTGACCTTCCACTGGACCGCCAGATCGCCCTTCTCGTGGCCGACGGCGAAGCCGTCCGGCCGGTACGGCTCGGGCCTGCCGACGGCGACGGTGACGCCGTCGTCGTACGTCCGCGCCTGGCCGAAACGCAGCGGCCGCTGGACGCCCGGGTCCGAGGGGGCGGCGGTCGGAGTGTGCCGTTCGCGGATCTTCGCCCTCGCGTCGTCGACGGCGTTCCTGACGAACATCACGGTGAGGAAGAGGCCGACGACCGCCAGCACCATCGTCAGGCCGCCCAGGACCGCGCCGGCGAGGGCCATCCCCTTGTGGGTGGCCAGGCCCTTGCGGGCCCGGCTGTGACCGACCAGGCCGAAGATCAGGGCGAGCACCCCGAGGAGGCCCGAGAGCCAGAACAGGAACGGCAGGAAACCGAGGACCGTGCCGATGATGCCGATGGTCAGCGCGGCGACGCCGAGACCGTTGCCCACCTGCCCGGGCGCCGGCGGAACCATCGCCGGGTACGCGAAGGGCGGCCGGTCGTGCGGCTGGTCCTCGGCCGGCGGGGCCCAGGGGTCCGGGCGGGGGGTGTGTTCGGGCATCGTCATCTGCGGTCCTTCGCGAGAACTCCTGGACAGATCACCCTAACAAGGGGGTTTACCCGGCCTTTACTTCGAGGGTGGATCGGGCGCGGGCCGGGGGAGAGACACCCCCTAGAAGCCGAAGACCTGGGTCCAGGTCCAGTCCTTGGGGACCAGGCCGACGCCCATGGTGTTCAGGTCGCAGTTGAGGATGTTCGCCCGGTGGCCGGGCGAGTTCATCCATGACTCCATCACGCTCTCCGGGGAGCTCTGGCCGCGGGCGATGTTCTCGGCACCGGGGTTCTGGTAACCCTGCGCCTGGGCCCGGTCGACGAAGCTCCGGCCGTCCCGGCTGGTGTGGTCGAAGTAGCCGTTGCCGGACATGTCCTCGCTGTGCAGCTGGGCGGCGCGGGCCAGGCGGTCGTCGGAGGTCAGCTTGCCGCAACCCGCCTTTGCTCGCTCGGCGTTGACGAGGGCCAGGACCTTCTCGGCCGGTGTGCCGGCGGGATCGGCCGCGGGCGTGGACGGCGGCGCGGGCTTCGCCGTCGGCGTCTTGCTCTTCGACCGGCGCGGGGTGGCGGTCGAGGGGGCCGACGAGGGCTTTCGGGAAGCGGACCTGCCCGGCTTGGGCGAGGGGGACTTGGAGGCGGTGCGCGACGGCGCGGAGGCGGGGGTCGAGGGCCGGGTGACCTGCGGCTCGGTGGCGGGCGCCGACCGCACCGTCTCCCGCTCCTCGCCCGGCGACAGGAGGGCTATCCCGCCGACCGTCCCGCCGATGACCAGCAGGGCGAGACCGGCGGCCGTCCGGGACGCCCGACGCCGCTGTTTCTGCCTGCGGTTGTGCGCCCGGCTCTGGGTGCGGCCCCGACCCGGGCTCTGGGTGCGGCTCGGTATTCGATGCCCACCGCCCGCCGACGGGACGACGGCGGTGCCGTCGCCCGGGCCCGCGGCCCCTCCGCCCAGATCCGCGCCGCCGACCCGGCCGACCGCCTCGAAGGCCACGGTCTCGGCGGACGCCCTGGCCCCGTGGAGGGCGGCCAGTCCCGCCAGCCCTCCCAGCACCCCGACGACCGGCACCAGGCCGAGGCCCACCAGCAGCCCCTCGGCGGGCACCAGTCCCGCTTCGAACCCCGAACAGACCGTGCAGTCACGGGCGTGCCGGGCGATCCGCTTGCGCCACAGCGCCGACGGGACGCCGTCCCAGGCCGCGATCACCTCGTCGAGCAGCACACAGCGGGGCGTCGCGGTCAGCGCCCGCACCACCAGCCGGGCCGTCTCCAGCTGCGCCTTCATCCGCTGGACGCGGACAGCGGTGTGCTGCGGCGACAGCTCCAGTGCCGCGGCCACCTCGGCCCGGCTCAGCTCGCCCGTGGCCTCCAGCCACCACAGCGACAGCAGCGCGCGGTCGTCGGTGTCCAGCCAGCGGGTGGCCTCCGCCGCCTCCCGCCGCTGCCCCTCCAGCCCCAGCCGCAGAATCGTCAGGTCCACGAAGTCCGCGCCCGGGTCGGCCACGTCGTACGCGTCCTGCAGACCGGAGTCGGCCGGTGCGGCGCGGTGTTTCTGCCAGTGGTCGCGTATCTGGTTCATCGTGATGGCCACCAGCCAGGACCGGAAACGTCCCGGATCGTGCAGCGAGCCGAGGCCGCCGAGCGCGCGGATCATGGTCTCCTGCACCACGTCGTCGACGTCCGCGTGCCCGTTCAGCGCGCGGCCCACGACGTTGTACACCAGCGGCAGATAGCCGGCGACCAGCTCGTCCTGAGCGCGCTGGTCCCCTCGCCGCGCCGCCTCCACCACACTGTCGTGTTCGGTGCTCACGCCCACGCCTGTCCACTCCCTTTCCCGGTCCGCGCCTTTCCTGCCCGGCACAAGGGAGACCGCCGGCGGCGGTGCACGATAACGGAAAGTGCGCCGCGACCCCGAGCGCGCGCTCAGCACAGGAGTTCCGCGGGCGCGCACCGGACGGCGGGGCCCTGGTGCGGGCCCCCGCCGCCGGCTACGCCGTGATCAGGAGCAGACGGTCCCGTCCGCCGGGGCCCTGCCGTCGAGCAGGTGCCCGTTCACGGCCTTGGTGGCGCACTGGTTCACGCCGTAGGTGCCGTGCCCCTCGCCCTTGACGGTGAGCAGCACCCCCACGCCCTCGCCGAGCTTGTCGGCCATCTTCCGGGCGCCCTCGACGGGGGTCGCCGGGTCGCCCGCGTTGCCGATGACGACGATGGGGGCGGCGCCCGGTGCCGAGACCTCCGGGGTGTCGCTCCTGCCGGTGACCGGCCAGCCCTCGCAGCCGAGCAGGCCCTTCGCGGTCAGCTCACCGAAGACCGGCGACGCCTTGCGGAACTCCGGCAGTCTGGCCCGCACCTGTGCGGGGGTGAGGCGCTGCCTGGTGTCGGCGCAGTTGATCGCGGAGTTGGCCGTCATCATGGTGCTGTAGTGGCCCTTGTCGTCGCGGCCGCTGTAGTTGTCCGCCATCATCAGCAGGTTGTCGCCGCTGCCCTGCTCCGCGTCGGAGAGCGAGATCGAAAGGCTCGGCCAGCTCTCCTTGGAGTAGAGCATCGCGACGATGCCGACGACCGCCTGCTCCTGGGTGAGCTTGCGCCCGCTCTGGGTCGGCAGCGGCCGCTTCCCGGTCTTCGCCAGCAGGGCGACGATCCGCCGGCGGCCGTCCTCGGGGTTGGGGTACGGGCAGCTGCCGGGCTTCTTGGCGCAGTCGGCGAGGTAGTTGTCCAGCGCCAGCTGGAAGCCCTTCGCCTGGCCCAGGGACTCCTCGACGGGGTCCTTGGTCGGGTCGACCACGGCGTCCAGGACCGTGCGCCCCACGTTCTTCGGGAACAAGTGGGCGTAGACGCCGCCGAGTTCGGTCCCGTAGGACATGCCGAAGTAGTTGAGCTTGGCATCTCCCAGGACCTGGCGTATCAGGTCCATGTCGCGGGCCGCGCTCTCGGTGCCGACGTGCGGCAGCACCTTGCCGGAGTGCTTCTTGCAGGCCGCCACGACCTTCTTGTTCTGCTGGGCCGTCCCGGCCAGGTCGAGGGTCTCGGCGCGCAGCTCGTCGATCTCCTTGTCGCTCAGGCACGTCACGCCCGCGCTGTCGCCGACGCCCCGGGGGTCGAAGCTGACCAGGTCGTAGCGCGAGCGCAGCGACTCTGCCGGGGAGTAGCCCGGCAGGGTGGCCACGCCCGAGGCGCCCGGTCCGCCGAAGTTGAAGAGCAGCGAGCCGATCCGCTTGCCGACACCCTCGGCCTTGGCGCGGATCAGCGCGAGGTCGATGGTGTCGCCGGCGGGCTTGTCGTAGTCCAGGGGCGCCTTCAGCTTCGCGCACTCCCACGCCGTGCCATCTGGCAGCTTGCCGGGTGCCGTGCCACCGCCCTGAGCGGTGGACGGTGCCGGGCAGGGCCGCCAGTCGAGCTTCTGGGCGGTGAGCGAGGCGGGCAGTGCGCCGGCCGCCTCGGAGGAGGAAGTGGGGTAGGGCGTCGCGGGGCCGGTGTCGTCCTGGCGGGGGCCGCAGGCGGTGGCGGTGAGGGCGAGGAGTACGGAGGCGGCCAGGAGTGTGGTGGTACGGAGAGACGGCGATCCGGGCATGGGTCGTCCTTCTGTGACGGGTCTCTGTGACAGGGGGGCGGCTGTGGGCTGTTGCTCCCGCGGGTGCGGGGCGGCGGGCCGTGTCGATGCCGCCGGCAGAAGGTCACGGGTGGCTGAGCCGCTGCCGGCGGACCCGCAGCGAGCGGGATCGAGTGCGCTGGTGGGTCGGTCAGGTTCCCAGGCCGGCGTCCCGTGCCAGGAGGGCGGCCTGTACGCGGTTCTCGCAGCCCAGCTTGGACAGGATCCGGCTCACATACGTCTTGACCGTGGCCTCGCTCATGTGGATCCGGGCTCCCGCGTCCGCATTGGACAGGCCCTCGCCCAGCAGTGCCAGGACCTCCAGTTCGCGGTCCGTCAGCGTCTCCAGCCTGCGGCGGGCCTGCTCGGTGCGGCGCGCGGTCTGGCCGGACGCCAGGGAGTCCACTACGTGGCGGGTGGCGCCCGGCGACAGGTACGCGTCCCCGGCCGCGGCGGCCCGTACCGCGCCCATCAGCTCCGCGGGGGCCGAGTCCTTGAGGAGGAAGCCCGCACTGCCCTCGGCCAGGGCGCGCAGCACGTTCTGCTGCTCCCCGAATGTCGTCAGGATCAGCACGCGGGTGTCGGGGACGGTCCGGCGGAGTTCGGCCAGGGCCGTCAGCCCGTCCATGACCGGCATCTGGATGTCGAGCAGGACGACGTCCACGCGCTGGGCACGGGCCAGTTCGACCGCCTCGCGGCCGTTGGCCGCCTCCGCGACGACGTCGATGTCGTCGGCGGAGGTGAGAATCATCCTGATGCCCGCCCGAATGAGCGGCTCGTCATCCGTGACGAGAACCCTGATCACGACTCTCCTGCGCGGTCTTGAGCGGTCCTGCCTGCGGCCATCGCCATCATCTCCGATCCGCCCGCCCGGAGCGCATGGCGGCCCTGCGCCGCCCTCAGGGTGTGTCCCCTAGGGCCTGTCCGATGGGTCAGGCCCTAGCCCTTGACCTCGAAGGAGGTCTTCTCGATCAGCTTGCCGTCCCGGAAGCAGAACCGGTAGACCGGGGTCTTGTCCAGACTGCTGCCGAACTCCGTGGAGCTCAGGCTGAGGCACTTCGCCCCCTTGGGCACGGGCGGCGCGCCCTTCTCCAGGCCCTCGTTGATGAACGAGACCCCGTCGGGCAGCTTCTCGCGAACCTCCGACTCCGACTGCCCCACCGTCACCGCGTCGTACTGCTTCGGCTCGATCGTGGCCTCGTCCGCTTCGCCCGCCATGACGACCAGCCCGAGGACGGCGGCGATCACCAACAGCAGCGCGATCACCGCCGCCACCCCGCAGCCGATGGCTATCCCGCTTCCCCGCCTGTTCCTGCTCATCGCCTTGGCCAGCTCCTTCGGCATGCCGTTCCAGTCGTTGACCGGATCAGCCTCGCCCGGCGAGCCCGCCGGAGGCTGCTGCCGAAAGTCTCCTGTGCCGTCGACGAACGTCTCCGTCGTGCCGCTGGGCGCGGGGCCCGGGGCGCCGCCCTCCGGGGAGGTGTAGGGCAGCACGCCCGCGAGCCGGAAACCGCCGTCCGCCGTCGGGCCGGCGTGCACCATGCCTCCGACGAGCCGGGTCCGCTCCCCGAGGCCGGTCAGCCCCTGACCGCCGCTCACCGCGCTCCGGCCGGCGCCCGCGGGGGCGGGACCGTTGGTGACCTCCACGACCAGTGAGTCCGGCTCGTAGCGCAGCTCGATGGTGATCGAGGCGCCCGGGGCGTGCTTGTGAGCGTTGGTCAGGCCCTCCTGGACGAGGCGGTACGCGGCGTGATCGGCGGTCGGGGCGAGCGGGCGCACCTCGCCCGAGCGCCGCAGCCGCACGGCCGCACCCGCGCCCCGGGACGCCTCCACCAGGCCCTCGATGCCGGCCACTCCCCGCGACGGCGCCTTGGCCTCCTCCTCCCCCAGCGCCGCGAGGGCGTGGGTGGGGGCTCCCCCGGCGGTCGCCGGGGGGATGCCCTGGCCGGGAGCCTCCGTGCCGTCCCGCAGAAGGCCCACCACCTCGCGCAGCTCGTGCATCGCGGCCACCGACGCCTCGCGCAGCACGCCCACGGCCTCCCGCTGCCGCCCGGTCAGCTCACGGTCGACCTCCAGGGCGCCGGTGTGCACCGAGATGAGCGCGAGCTGATGGCCGAGGCTGTCGTGCATGTCCTGCGCGATGCGCTGGCGCTCACGGATCCGGGCCTGACCGGCGATCATCTCGCGTTCGCGCTGCAGATGGGCGTGGTACTCGCGGAGGGTGTCCGCCAGGGTGCGGCGCTGCGACCAGTAGCGGCCGGCGAGGCCGGGCACGATGACCGCGACCAGCGTCGCCAGGGCACCCATGATCAGGATCGCCGGCGAGAGGTAGGGCAGTTCCCACGCCGCGGACAGGGCGAGGCTGAGGACGTAGGCGAGGCCGAAGGTGCAGGTCGCGCGGCCGACGGCGGTGATCCGCCGCCCGGCCGACCAGGCCGCGACCAGGAGCAGCGGGGCGAGGCCGTCGAGCCCGCTGGAGGCGACGGCGGTCACCAGCAGCACGGTCGCCGGCAGCGCCCGGCGCAGCGGCGGCAGCAGGGCGGCGGCCAGGGCGACGGCGACGGTGCGTACGGTGCCGCCGTTGTCGGCCAGGGCCTCGACTCCGACCGCCATCAACGCCATCGTGAGGCTCAGCAGCACCTCGCCCACGATGCGCCCGGGCGGCCACATACCGGGGTCGAAGAGAGTCCTGACCGGATCGGCCAGCCGTCGGGACGCCGCGCGCAGCCTGGCCGCCGACGTCCGACCGGCCCGCTCCGTACGGTCCTTGTCTTCCACACCTGTCACGCCGCTACGTTAGGCAAGCCCGCCCGCCGGCGACATCGCCTTTCGTCGCGACGCGCAGCAACCAAAGTCCCCCAGCCGCGGTCGCCCGGCGCCCGGGGCCGGTCGGCGCCCGGCATGCCCGATACGGCTGTCCGGGTCCGGGCGCCTGACGGCCACGCCCTGGTGAGGGCGTGCCGAGGGATCAGGCCCTACAGGGTGTCGCCCCAGCCACCCTGGATCATGGTCTGGAACGCCCATGCCCCGTCCCGCCTGATCAGGACGTCGGCGTAGCGCAGCCGCTGGGTGCGGCCCTGTGCCGTCATGACCGAGTCCGAGAAGACCACGGCCATGGCGGGTGAGAGGAAGACCGGCGTCCGCGTGGACTCGAAGGTGATGTCCTCGCCGCCGTCCCCCATCACCTGTGTCATCGTCGCGACGAACTGCTCCCGGTCCCACTGCGCCGCGCGGCCGTTGCCGGCCGTGTCGTCGCTGACGAGGTTGAGCGGGAAGACCGCCATATCGGCCATCCGCGCCACGTCGCGCTGCGCGCTGTGCGCGTCGTACTCCGCGAACCAGGCCTCCAGGCTCGCGCGGTCCTCGGCGGTCGGCACGTACCCGGCGTCGGGCAGGAAGGTCACACAGACTCCTCACGGTCGTCGGCTGCAGGGTGACGAGCCCCTGAGAGCACCGGGAACGCGCGAAGGCACGAGGGCGCGAGGGCGCGAAGGCGCTCGACAGAGGCTCGTCAATTTTGACTATGCGAGGGAAGATAGCGACCTCAAGGCGTCTAGTCAAACTTGAATAGTCTGCGGAATAGCCAATGGCCCCGCCTCAGGCCGGCTGGGTCGCGCCCGACACCAGGGCCGCGGTCACCGGGTGGGCCGGGGCGGTGAAGAGCTGCGCGGTGGGGCCGGACTCGACGGACCGGCCGACGGAGAGGACCAGGAGGGAGTCGGTGCGGTCGGCGACGAGGTGGAGGTCGTGGCTGATGAGGATCAGGACCAGGCCGCGGCTGTCGCGGAGGTCTTCGAGGAGGTCCATGATCGCGGTGGCGGTGCCGGCGTCGAGGGCCGAGGTGACCTCGTCGCAGACCAGGACGTCGGGGTCCGCGGCCAGGGCGCGGGCGATGGCGACCCGCTGGCGCTGCCCGCCGGAGAGTTCGTGGGGGTAGCGGCCGGCGAAGTGGGCGGGCAGGCCGACGCGTTCGAGGAGTTCCAGGACGCGGGCGGGGGTCCGGCCGCGGGGGGTGCGCCGGTGCAGACGCAGGGGGCGGCCGACCGCCGCGCCGACCGTGCGGCCGGGGTTGAGGGTGCCCAGCGGGTCCTGCGGTACGAGCTGGAGGCGTCGGCGCTGTTCGCGGGTGCGGCCGTGGGCGGTGGGGGCCAGGCGAACGCCGTCGAGGGTCACGGCGCCGCTGGTGGGGCGGTGCAGACCGACGATCGCGCGCACCAGGGTGGTCTTTCCCGAGCCGGAGGCTCCGACGATGCCGGTGCTGGAGCCGGCGGCCACGGTGAGGTCGATGCCGTGCAGGACGGGGTGGCGGCCGCCGCGCCGGGTGAAGGCCGCGTGCAGGCCGGAGACGGTGAGCGTCGGCTCGCCGGCGGGGCGGGGCCGGGCGGTGGCACGTGGCGCGGGGGGCGGCACGGGCGCCGTCCGGGAGAGGTCGACGACGTCGTCGGCCAGCCGGGCGACCAGGCCCCCGTCGTGGCAGGACAGGGCGACGGCGAGCCGGTGATGGGCCGCGAGGTGGCGCAGGAGGGCGGCGATCTCGTCGCGCAGCTCGGGGTCGAGGCCGGCGGTCGGCTCGTCGAGGAGCAGTACGGCCGGGCGCCGGGCCAGCGCTCTGGCCAGGGCGAGGCGCCGCTGCTGGCCTCCGGAGAGCTCGCCGGCGCGGCGGCCCGACAGGCCCTCGCCGGTGGGCAGTCGGACCTCGGCGAGCAGATCGTCGAGTGCCTGGGGGCTGCGGTCCACGGCGACCTCGGCGAGCAGCCGACGGACCTTCATCCGGCGGTTGAGGCCGGAGCCGGGATCCTGCCCGACGTAGGCGAGGCGGTGGCGGCGCAGCGCGCGCAGTTCGGCCGCGTCGAGCGTCAGCACGTCCTGGCCGAGGACGTCGATCCGGCCGGCCGTGCGCCGGGCGCCGGCGGGCAGCACCCCGGCCACGGCGCGCAGCAGGGTGGTCTTGCCGCAGCCGGACGGGCCGGTGAGGACGGTGATACGGCCGGGGCGGACCGACAGGCTGCCGCCGTCCAGGAGCAGCCGGCCGTCCGGGGCGGCGATGGTGAGGTCCGTGACGGTCACCGCCGTTTCCGCGGCGGGGGCCCGGTCCTCGGGGTACCGATCGGGCTGGTGGTTCACAGCGCGGTCACCGCCTTCCGGCCGGTCTGCGGTACGAGTGCCGAGACCGCCAGGTTGACGCTCATGGCCAGCAGGCCGATGGCGATGCTGGGGGCCAGTACGGCCCAGGGGTTGAGGACGATGCCGCCCGCGTTCTCCCGGATCATCAACGACCAGTCGGCGGTGGGCGGTTGCGGGCCGACCTGGAGGAAGCCGGCGGTGGACACGACGTAGACGGCGGCGACGAAGCGCAGCCCGAAGAGGGCGAGCAGCGTGGCGCGCAGGTTGGGCAGGACTTCGCGTACGACGAGGTGCCACAGCCGTTCGCCGCCGACCGCCGCCGCCTCGATGTAGCCGGATGCCGCGACCGGCGCCGCGGCGCCGGAGACCAGGCGCACCGCGTAGGGCACCCCCAGCACGACGGCGGTGGCGACCAGCGCGAAGCGGCCGCCGCCCGGCCACGACAGCGCGACGAGGAGGATGCCGAGCACGGCCGGCAGCAGCATCAGGACGTCCGCGGAGCGCTCCACGACCCGGCCGAGGGCCGGCCGCAGGGCGCCGAACGCGCCGAGCAGCGCGGCGGCCGCGGTGACCAGGAAGGCGACCAGCAGGGAGGTGGCGATCAGTGCGCGGCCCCCGGCGAGCAGGCGGGAGAGCACGTCCCGGCCGAGCTGGTCGCCGCCGAGGGGCGCCTGGCCGCCCGGTTCGGCGTACGGGGCGGTGACCGGGGCGTCGACGGCGTGCGCGGCGAGCCACGGCCCGGCGGTGGCCAGGGCGATGAGCAGGAGGGCGGGCAGGGTGCGCAGGACGAGGCCGCCCCGGACGCGGCGGCGCGGCGGCGCGCTGCGGGCGGCGGGCTCCGGAGCGGTGGTGTGCGGTGCGGTCGGGGCGGTCATACGCGGCCTCCGGAAGCCCAGGCGCGGACGAGGTCGGCGAGCAGGAGCACGCCGGTGATGACGGCTCCGGTGACCGCGACGACGCCCGCGACGACCGGGCTGTCCCGATCGGTGACGGCGCCGGCCAGCACCCCGCCGATACCGGGGTAGTTGAAGATCGTCTCCACGACGACGGCGCCGCCCAGCAGCATGCCGGTCGAGGTGGCGATGCCCGCCGCGATGGTGGGCAGCGCCCCCGGCAGCAGATGGCGGGTGAAGATCCGGTGGCGCGGCAGCCCGTCGAGCACCGCGGTCTCCATGTGCGGGGCCCTGGCCTCGTCGGCGAGGGCGGCCCGCACGATGCGGGTGTTCCAGCCGATCTGCGGGATCGACAGCGCCAGTACCGGCAGGACGAGCATCCGCCAGGAGGCGGGGGCGCCGTCGGCGCCGGTGAGGGTGACGGCGGGCAGCCAGCCCGCCCACAGCGCGAACACCAGGACCAGGGCGACCGCGACGACGAATTCGGGCAGCGCCAGGATGCCGGTGGCGGTGGCGGACACGGCCCGGTCGGCGGTGCCGCCGGGCCGGAGCGAGGCCAGGCAGCCCAGACCGAGCGAGACGGCGAGGGTCACCAGCAGGGCCAGTCCGCCCAGCAGCAGGGTGTTGGGGAAGGGGCGGGCGATCAGGTCGGCGACGGCCTCGCCGTGGGCCGAGGTGCCGAGGTCGCCGGTGGGCAGACCGGTCATCCAGTCCGCGAAGCGGGTGGGAAGCGGGCGGTCGAGGCCGAGGAGGTGGCGGCGCTGCGCGAGGTCGGCCGCACTCTCGCCGCGTTCCGCGGTGGCGGTGGCGGCGTCGCCCGGCAGCAGTTCGACGGCGGCGAAGACGGCGGCGAGCAGCACGGCGAGCGGCAGCAGCCGGCGGAGGGGCACGACGAGCAGGCGGCTCGCGCGCAGCACCGCGGACAGCGCGGGCCGGGCCGGCCGGAGGGCAGTGGGCCCTCCGGCGGATCCGCTCGCCGTACCGCTCAGCGGTCCAGCCATGCCCGCTCCAGCTGCACACGTCCGTAGCCGGGCAGGGTGGGCAGGCCGCGCACCGGGGCGGTGGCCAGGTCGATGCCGTCGGCCATGCCCCACAGCAGGTAGCCGGACGCGTCGTGTTCGATCTGCTGCAGCCTCTTCAGCGCCTTGGCGCGCCGGTCCGCGTCCTTGGTGCCGATGGCCTCGCGGTACGCCGCGTCGAACGCGGCGTTCTTCCAACCGGCCTCGTTCTGGGCCGCTTCGGAGACCATCGTCTTGCTGGCGAAGAAGACGACGGAGTCGTTGGTGCCCCAGTACGTGGTGTAGAGATCGGCCTTGAGCCAGGTCTTGTCCCAGAAGGTGGCGGACTCCTGCCGGACCACGTCGATCTTCACCCCGGCCTCGCGGACCTGGGTGGCGAACAGGGTCGCGGACTCGGCCAGGCCGGGGATGTCCTCGGTGGTCAGCAGCCGGTACGTCTTCGAGGTGTCGAAGCCCGCGTCCTTCAGCAGGGAGGCGGCCCTGGCGAGGTCGCGGGTGCGCTGCGGGACGGACGTGGCGTAGGCGGGGTCCCCGGTGCCGAGGATGTCGTTGGCGACGGTGCCGTAGCCGGACAGCACCTGCCTGACCATGGCCTTGCGGTCCACCGCCAGCCGCAGCGCCTGGCGCACCTTCGCGTCCGCGAAGGGACCGTCGGACGTCCGCATGACGAGGGGCATCGCCATGTCGTCGGGGCGGCGGACGATCTGGATGTCCTTGCGCTTCTCCGCCGTGCGCGCGGCCACCGCGCCGGCGTTGGAGGCGAGGTCGATCTGCCCCTGGAGCAGCGCGTTGGACATCGCCTGCGGGGATTCGAAGATCTTGACCTCGATGGCGTCGAGGAGGACCTCGCCGCCGTACCAGTCCTCGTTGCGCACGAGCCGGGCGTTGCCGGCGCGGAACCAGTCCAGCTTGAACGGGCCGGCGCCGGGCGCGCGGCCCACCTCCTTGTCGGTGGTGCCCTTCTTGAGCACGAAGGTCGTCAGGCGGGTGAGCAGGGGCAGTTCGGCGTTGGCGTAGTCGGAGACCAGGACGACGGTGTCGGCGCCCTCGGCCCTGATGTTCTCGGCCTTGATGCCGGGCAGGCGGGTGGCGCCGGTGGGGGTGGCGCGCAGCCGGCGCAGCGACCAGGCCATGTCCTCGGCGGTGACCGGGCTGCCGTCGTGGAACGTCGCACCCTTCGCGACGGTGAAGCGCCAGGTCTTCAGATCGTCCGAGGCCCGCCAGCGCGCGGCCAACCGGGGAACGGTGTTGGTCTTGGCTCCGGGGGCGGTGAGGGTGTCGTGCACGAGGGCGATGATGAGGTAGTCGCTCTCGTTGGCCTGGGTGGCGTGCGGGTCGCGGGTGACGGCGGAGGCCCGGCCGAGGGCGCCGACCCGGAGCGTGCCGCCCCGCCGGGGCTTGCCGCCCGCGGCGCCGGAGGAGGTCTCGCCGCTTCCCGAGCACGCGGCCAGCAGCGCCGCCGCACCTATCGCTCCACCGGCCCACAGAACTTGACGCCTGTTCATGTCCACGTTCGTCCTCGATCCGCTTCGGGGCGACTGGGGGGTGCTTAGGTTTGCCTACCCTAATGACAACCATTACCGCAAGAGGTCCGGCACCGATGAACGGATGGTCGAATCGCGATTCCACTTGCAGAGGTGTCGGCCAAGTGGAGTGCGGTGCCTACCTTTTGACGGGCCCTCAGAGATTCAGCCAAAAACCGACTGGACCGGCCAGTAAGGGTTGCCTTGCCTAAGTCTGATGTCTAGCGTTCGGGCCGTTCGTCGGCGAACTCCCGCACCGGCCGCCCCGAGCGGCCGCTCCGCCCTGCCCGTTACGGATCAGCGCAGCCCTGACCGCGGCTTTCCCCCCCGCACGCGATTCCCCTGCCGAACGACGGAACGGACTCATGCCATGAGCACGGCAGCCGCACCTGTCCGCCAGCTCGACGAGCGCACCGTGAGCGAACTCCGCGAGGCCGCGGAGCAGATCCTCGCCGAAACCGGCACCTCCGCCCCCTCTCCCCGGCTCCTGCGGCGGATCGAGCGGACGGCCGCCGGGTTCGGCGACGCCCTACGGCACCACTGCCGCCCCGCCGACACCGCCGACGGCCTGTTCGTCCTGCGCGGCATCGACGTCGACGACGACGCCATCGGGCCGACGCCCGGCCACTGGGCCAAAGAGGGGGGGGGGGGGGGGGCGAAACCCCACCACCGCCTCTCCCCCCCACGCCAGGCCACCCCCCCCCCCCCCCAGGACCGAAAAAACCGGAAAAA
>NZ_JBVIRA010000005.1:67243-171618 GCF_055576575.1 Streptomyces sp. NPDC033270 | reverse complement strand
TTCTGTTCGCCCTCCCCGCCCCCCCCCTCCCCCCCCCCCCCCCCCCCCCCCCCCCCCCCCCCTCCCCCCCCCCCCCCCCCCCCGGGGCCCGCTACGACATCCAACTGCTGCTGCTCGCCACCGTGATGGGCACCCCCCTCGCCTGGAAGGGCCAGCAGGGCGGCCGGTTCGTCCACAACATCGTCCCCTCGGCCGGGCACGAGAGCGAGCAGACCGGTGCCAGCAGCACCGTGCTGCTCAGCCCGCACACCGAGGACGCCTTCCACCCGGGCCGCGCACACCTGCTGATGCTGTGCTGCCTGCGCAACCACGACGCCGTCGCCACCACCGCCGCCAGCATCCGCCGGACCCGCCTCGCGGACGAGGACATCGCCGTGCTGACCCGGCCGGTGGTGCCGATCCTCCCCGACGACGCCTACGCCGACGCGCAGCACTACGCCGAGCAGGCACCGCCCGCCGTACCCGCCCTCTTCGCGGCCGAAGCGGGCCTGACCCTGCGCTTCGACCCGGCGTACACCCCGCTCGACGAGGCGGACCCGGCCTACCGGGCCGCCTACAACCGGCTCACGGCCGAACTCGCCCGGGTGTCGGTCACCGTGCGGC
This sequence comes from Streptomyces sp. NPDC033270, assembly GCF_055576575.1. NCBI lineage: Bacteria > Bacillati > Actinomycetota > Actinomycetes > Kitasatosporales > Streptomycetaceae > Streptomyces > Streptomyces sp. NPDC033270. The sequence goes on along the minus strand of NZ_JBVIRA010000005.1, from coordinate 171,015 downwards.
TCGCCCCCGGCGAGGTCCTCGTCGTCGACAACGACCTGGTGGTGCACGGACGGGTGCCCTTCCGGGCCCGCTACGACGGCAGCGACCGGTGGCTCAAACGCGCCTTGGTCCGCGTCCCCGGACGCCGCAGCCGTCCCCTGGCCGAAGCCCGTGAGCACGGCTACGGTCAGGCCGCCCTCGAAGCGCACACCAGCTGACCGCGCGTACGGTTTGGAGGCACCACACGATGACCGACACCTCGATCACCGCCCCCGCCGACCCCCCGATACCCGGCGACGACCGGCACCTGCGGATCCTGACCACCACCGACCTGGCCGGGATCGACATCTCCCTGACCGACGTGGTCGCCACCGTGGAGGGCGCCTACCGCACCCTGCACTCCGGACGGTCCGACAACCCCCGCAAGCTGACCGTCAAACCGCCGGACGGGCACTCGGTCTCCTACGCGATGCTGGGCCGCGACGGCTCCCGCGACGTCGTCGCGATCAAGACCTCCTACAAGCACGGCCTGGACAAGGGCCGTACCGAGCAGCACTACTACACCGCGCTCACGCTCTACGACGACGTCACCGGCCTGCCGCTGGCGATGATGGACTGCTCCCGGATCGGCTCGCTGCGCACCCCGGCCGCCTCCGCGCTGCTGGCCCGCGAATGCGCGGCGCCCGGCGCCCGCAGCGCCCTGGTCATCGGCACCGGGACCCAGGGCCGCCTGGCCCTGCCGTTCCTGCTGACCACCCTGCCGGACCTGGACCGGCTGATGCTGTCCGGCACCCACCCCGGCGGCATCGCCGCGGTCCGCGAGCGGCTGCGCGCGCACTTCCCCGACCGCGACGTGGAGGTCGTCGGCGATCTGCGGGCCGCCGCCGCGGACGCCGACGTCGTCGTCGCCACCGCCGGGCCCCACACGCCCGCCGCCGTCGAGGCCGACTGGCTCCGGCCCGGTGCGCTGGCCGTCCTGGTCGGCCACGGACTCGCCCCCTCGACACTGCACCGGGCCGACCGGGTCATCGCCACCAGCGAGGCGCAGATGAACGTCACCGGCACCGACATGGCCGACGCCGACGGCCGACTCCCGGCGGTGGACGCCGAGTTCCCGCCCGTGCTCGCCGGCGCCGCGCTCGGCCGGGTCTCGGACAAGGAGCGGATCTTCGCGTACAACAGCGGCCTGGTCGTCACCGACATCGCCCTCGGCCACCGCTTCGCGCAGCTCGCGCTGGCGCGGGGCCTGGGAACCGAGGTGCCGCTGTGGCGGTGAGCAAAGCGTCCGCCTGGCCGACGCTGCCCGCCCTGCCCGACCCCGCCACCCGAGCGGTGCTGGACAGCGGACTGCCGGCGGAGCTCTCCTACGCACTCGGCGGGCCGTTCCACTTCCTGCTGCCCGACGCGTTCGACGCCAATCTGCGGGCCCTGCGGGCCGCGCTGTCGGACGCGGGCGTGGCGGGCTTCGTGTACTTCGCGAAGAAGGCCAACAAGGCCGCCGTGTGGAGCGAGCGCTGCGCCGCGAACGGCGCCGGAGTCGACACCGCCTCCGTCGGCGAGCTGCGAGACGCCCTCGGGCACGGGGTCCGCGGGGAGCACCTCGTCGTCACCGGGCCGGCCAAGGACGGCGCCCTGCTGCGCCTGGCGGTGCGGCAGGGCGCGCTGATCGCCGTGGACGCGCTCGACGAACTCGACGCGCTGATCGCCACGGTGGGGCCGGACCCGGTCCGCCCGGCGCGGGTGGTGCTGCGCTGCCTGCCGCCGGCCCAGCCGCACAGCCGCTTCGGCCTGCACGACGCCGAGCTGGAGGCCGCCCTGGAACGCTGCGCCCGGGCGGGCGACGCGGTGCGGATGGAGGGCTTCAGCTTCCACCTGTCCGGATACGCCGTACAGCCCCGCGCCGACCTGGCCGGGCGCCTGGTCGAGCGGTGCCTCAAGGCCCGCGCGCGGGGGCTGGTGGCCGACCGGATCAGCATCGGCGGCGGCCTGGCGGTCAGCTACACCGACGCCGTCAGCTGGCGCACCTTCCTCGCCGGGCAGCACAGCGGGCACTACCACGCGGCAAAGTCCTTCACCGCCGGCGACTTCTACCCCTACCACTGCCCGGCCGCCGGAGCCGGGGCGCTGCGGGCCCTGCTCGCCGCCCGGCCCGAAGGGCACCACCGCAGCCTGACCGAGCTGCTCAAGGACGCCGGCCTCACCCTGCTGGTGGAGCCCGGCCGCGCCCTGCTGGACAAGGCGGGCGCGACGGTGTTCCGGATCCAGGGCGCCAAGGACCGCGCGGGCTATCAGCTGCTGACCGTCGACGGCACCAGCCTGAGCCTGTCCGAGCAGTGGTTCAACAGCGAGTACCTGCCCGACCCCTACCTGCTCTCCCGCGACCCGGGCGCCCCCGCCGGCATCCACCCCGCAAGTGTCGGCGCGGCCACCTGCCTGGAGTCGGACCTGCTCAGCTGGCGGAAGATCCCCTTCCCCCGCCGGCCCCGCATCGGTGACCTGCTGGTCTACCCCAATACGGCCGGCTACCAGATGGACTCCAACGAGTCGCCCTTCCACGACCTGCCGCTGCCGCCCAAGGTCGTCATCGACCACACCGAACGCCCGCGCCCGCGCTGGCGGCTGGACCGGCAGCGCAGCTGACCCGGGCCGCGGCCCGTACGCCCCCCTCGCAGGAGTACCCGATGCACAGGAGTCGCCCGATGCCCGGAGCACTTTCCCGCCCCGCCGTGGTCTCCCGTATATCCGACCTCATCGGCCGCACGCCGCTGCTGGAGTTGGCCGCCTCCGAGACCGGCAGCCGGCTGCTGCTGAAGCTGGAGATGTTCAACCCCACCGGTACGGCGAAGATCCGGATGGCCCGCCAGATGGTCCTCGACGCCGAGGAGCGCGGCGCGCTGCGGCCCGGCGGCCGCATCGTGGAGTCGACGTCCGGCAACACCGGCCTCGGCCTCGCCGTCATCGCCGCCGAGCGCGGCTACACCTTCACCGCCGTCGTCGACCACCACGCGTGTGCGGACAAGCTGCGCGCCATGAAGGCCCTGGGCACCGAACTCGTCCACGTCGCCGACGACGGCACGGAGGAACTCGCCACCGCCGCGCGGGAGGAGCTCGCCGAGGGCCTCGCCCGCGGCCGGGACAACACCGTCTTCACCGAGCAGCACAACAATCCCAGCAACGGCGTCGGCTACTTCCCCGTCGCACACGAGCTGTACGAGGCCCTCAACGGCCGGCTCGACGTGCTGGTCGGCGCGGTCGGCACCGGCGGCGCGCTCTGCGGGACGGCCCGCGAACTGCGCACGCTGCTGCCGTCGTTCACCACCATCGGCGTCGAGCCCAAGGGGTCGATCGCCTTCGGCGGCCCCGCCCACGACTACTACCAGTCCGGCACCGGCACCCCCGAGGGCGCGGAGATCGGCGCCCTGGTCGACTTCCGCCTCATCGACGAGGGCGTCAAGGTCGGCGACGTCGAGGCGTTCGCCACCTGCCGGGCCGTCGCCCGCACCGGTCTGCTCATCGGCGGCTCCGCCGGCGGCGTCGTCCACGAGGCCCTGGTCCGGCTGCCCCTGCTGCCGCCCGGCAGCACCATGGTCGCCCTCGTCAACGACGGCGGGGAGAAGTACCTGGACACCGTCTTCAACGACACCTGGATGCACGATCGCGGCCTCCTCGACCCCGCGGCGGAGCGGGAGATCGAAGAGCTGCTGAGCAAGCTCCGCGGGAGCCGCTGACCCATGCCGACCACTGTGCTGCGCGACAGCCGCGCCCTGGCCACGCTCGCCGTCCCGCTCATCCTCACCCAACTCGCCCAAGTCGCCCTGACCACCACCGACACCGTGATGATGGGCCTGCTCGGCACCGAGGAGCTGGCGGCCGGCGGCCTGGCCCTGGTCCTGTTCAACCAGCTGCGCACCATGGGCGTCGGACTGGTGACCGCCGTCGGCAACCAGACAGCCGCCGCGGCGGCCCGCGCCGAGCGGGCGGACGCGGAAGGCGCGCACGGGGCCGGCGAACACGACGAGGTCCGTGCGATCGTCCGCGCGAGCCTGGCGGTGGCCACCCTCGCCGGTCTCGCCGGCGCCGTCGTCCTGGGCCTCATCGGCCAGGGCCTGACCTGGCTCGGCCAGGACGCCGCCGTCGTCGCACACACCCGGAGCATGCTGCTCGCGCTGGCCCCCGGACTGCTGCCCTGCCTGTGGTTCCAGGCCGTCCGCCAGTTCACCGTCGGCATGCGCCGCCCCCAGGCCCTGCTGCGGATCACGCTGGCCTCCACAGCCGTCAACGCGGGCCTGAACTGGCTGCTGATCCACGGCACGTGGGGGCTGCCCCGGCTGGGCCTGACCGGCATCGGCGTCGCCACGACCACCGTCCACCTGCTGTCCTTCCTCGCCCTGTACGCCTCGGCGCGCAAGGACGGCCGGCTGGCCCCCCTGCTCACGCTCAACGCGGCCGGGGCCGACGCGGCCGCCGTCAAACGGCTCGTCGGCCTCGGCGTACCGATCGCCGCGACGTACGGATCGGAAGCCGGGTTCTTCTCCCTCACCGCGCTGATGGCCGGCTCCTTCGGCCCCGCCGCCCTCGCCGCGCACACCGCCGTCAACCAGCTCGTCTACATCGTCTTCCAGGTCGCCGTCGGCCTCTCCCATGCCGCGTCGATCCACGTCAGCCGGGAGCTCGCCCTCGGCCGCACCGACGCCGCACGCCGCATCAAGAACACCGCGCTCGCCTGCGCGGCGGCCGTCATGACCCTGGTCGCCGCCGGCTATCTGACCGTGCCCCACCTCGTCCTCGCGCCGTTCCTCGACGCCGGCTCCGACCGGGCCCTGGCCATCGCCACCCAGCTGCTCCTGGTCGCCGCCGTCCTCCAGTTCTTCGACTGCGCGCAGAACATCGGCGTCGGACTGCTGCGCGGACTCGACGACACCAGGAGCGGATTCCGCATCACCCTCGTCGGCTACTGGGCGGTCGGGCTGCCCGCGGCCTGGCTCCTGGCCTACCCCCTGCACCTGGACACCCTCGGCATCTGGCTCGGCCTGCTCACCGGCCTGGCCACCACCGCCGTGCTCCTCCTGCGCCGCTACGACAGGCAGTTGCCCGGCCGCCTGAGCCGGCGGATCCCGGCCTGATCACCCAGCGTGACATCACGTGCGGTGGTGGCGCGCCTCCGTCACCGCCCGGCCGCGTCTCGGCGCGTGGAACGCCCTGCCGGATCGCAGGAAATCCGCCATCGTGGCCGGATCACCGCACCGGCTAAGGTGCTCCCGCGAACTGTTCAGGCGTGCGATGAAGGGGAAGGTCTGGCGGTGTCCGATCTGGGGCGGCTCATAGCCGGCCGTTACCGGCTGGTGGAGCGGGTGGGCCGCGGCGGAATGGGCACCGTGTGGCGGGCCGAGGACGAGCTGCTCGGCCGGCACGTCGCCGTGAAGAAGCTGCACGTCCCGCCGCATCTGCACGACGACGAGGTCCTCACGCTCCACGAGCGCACCCGCCGCGAGGCCCGCAGCGCCGCCCGGATCACCCACCCCCACGTGATCGTGGTGCACGACGTCGTCGACGACGAGGGCCTGCCCTGCATCGTGATGGAGTACATCCCCTCCGTCACGCTGAGCGACGTGGTCAAGCGGCAGGGCGCGCTGCCGCCGGGCGAGACGGCCCGGATCGGCCGCGCCATGGCCGCCGCGCTGCGCGCCGCACACGACGTCGGAGTGCTCCACCGGGACGTCAAGCCCGCCAACGTCCTGCTCGGGCACCACGGGCGCCTCGTCCTCACCGACTTCGGCATCGCCGTGGAGTCCGGCACTCCCACGCTGACCAAGACCGGCGAGCTGGTCGGGTCGATCCACTACCTCGCGCCGGAACGCCTGCGGCCAGGCATCGCCGAGCCCGGCCCCGCGAGCGACCTGTGGTCCCTGGGAGCGACGCTGTATCAGGCGGTCGAGGGCCGCCACCCGTTCCAGCGGGACACCGCGATCGAGACGGCGTACGCGATCGCCGTCGACGCGTACCACCCGCCGCGCAACGCCGGACCGCTGACCTCGGTGATCGAGGGACTGCTGGTGAAGGAGCCGGGACGGCGGATGGACGCCCACGAGGCCGAACGCCTCCTGGCCGACGCGGCCGGAGCGAGCAGCGGGGCCCCGTCGCCCGGGATCGCCCCCGCCGCCCCTGCCGCCTTCACTTCCCCCACCGCCGCCGACCCGGCCACGCGTCCGGAGCCGGTGGCGGACCCCGTGGCCCCGGCGCACGGGGGCCGACGCCGCCGGGCGGCGCTGTGGCTGGCCGTGGCGGCCGCGGTCGCCGCTTCCGTGACCGGCGGCACCCTGCTGTGGCCCCGGGGCGACGCCGATGCGACAGCGAGCGCACCGTCCAAGACCCCCGCCTCCGCCTCCAGCAGCCCGAGCCCCAGCCCCTCGCCGCCACCGCTGCCCGCCGGATACCACCTGGAGAAGGCCGGGGAGGGCTTCTCCGTGCCGGTACCGGACGGCTGGATGCCCAAGGACGTGCCCGGCGGCGAGGTCGCCTACGTCGACCCGACCCGGCTGGTGGGACTGCGGGTCGACGTCGTGGAGTTCGCGGGGTCCGATCCGGTGCGGCACTGGGAGGAGACCGAAGAGGAGCAGACGCGCCGGGACAACCCCGGCTACGAGCGGGTCCGGATGGGCCCGACGACCTTCCGCGGGCGGCCCGCCGGGTACTGGGAGTTCACCTTCCCGGGCCAGGCACGGGATTTCCGCGCCGTGGAGCTGTCCTTCAGCGGCACGGACGGCACGCAGTACGTGGTCTACCTCTCCGCACCGAACGCCCAGTGGAACCAGTACCGGCCGGTCTTCGACAACGCGGTCAAGGGGATCCGGCTGCGGGCCTAGGGCCTGGCCGATGGCTCGCCGGACTCAAAAGTGGTTCTTCTCCTGGCCCCGTGCGTGTGCTGACATGGCCCCTGTGGACAGTGAATCCGTCGGCACGGCAGACGCGAAGGACCGTCTCCCCAGTGCCGGAGGCCGGCACCATGCCGCCGCGCCGCCACCGGACCTGCTGACAGTGGGGGTGGAGGAGGAGTACTTGCTGGTCGATCCGGTAACCCGGGAGGTGAGCCCGCAGTCGCAGAAGGTGGTGACGCAGGCATCCTCTTCCGGACTCGATGACCGGGTCAGCACCGAACTGACGCGTTATCAGATCGAGGCGCGAACGGAACCGCACACCACCATGACGGGCCTCGGCGAGCAGATCCGGTCGATGAGAGCCGCCGTCGCACGTGCCGCCGGCCAGCAGGGCTTACGCATCGTCTCCAGCGGAACTCCCGTCCTCGGCCAGTTGGTTCCCCCGCCCCTCTCGGAGGGGCCTCGGTACGCGCGGAGCCTCGCGACATTCCGCGCCCTGGACGACGAGCAGACCGCGTGCGCCTGCCACATCCACGTCGGTATGCCGGACCTGTCGCGGGCCCTCCAGGTCAGCAACCACATCCGCCCCTGGCTCCCGGCGCTCATCGCCATGTCGGCCAACTCGCCCTACTGGGCGGGTCGAGACACCGGCTATGCGAGTTGGCGCACGATGACCTTGGCCCGCTGGCCGGTATCAGGGCCTCCGCCGTACTTCGAGTCTCCCGCGCACTTCGACGACCTCGTCAGCCGCGGCATCGAGGTCGGCGCCATCATGGACCGCGGCGGTCTGTACTGGGACATCAGACCCTCCAGCCACGTGCCGACCCTGGAGATCCGAGTGGCCGACGCCACCGCCACCGGCGAGGAGGCCCTCCTGTTGGCCGCCATCGTCAGAGCCCTGGCCGCGACCGCGCTCAGGGCCATCGACGCGAGGGAACCGGCACCGCGTCCGCAGCCGGAGATCCTGCGCGCGGCCTGCTGGCGAGCCGCACGCGACGGCCTCACGGGGGAATGCGTCGATCTGCCCTCCAGCCGCCTGGTTCCCGTGGCAGCCCGGATCGATCGGCTCCTGACGTGGATTCAGCCTGCTCTGCGACACCACGGCGACCTGGAGCCGGTGCGCGCCGGGTGGTCACGATTACGCGCCCACGGCAATGGCGCAGACCGCCAGCGCACCGCCTTCCGGCGCCGCTCCGGCTTGCCCGATGTCGTAGACCACCTGATCGCCTCCACGACGCCTGCCGGCCACGCACCGGACTAGGGCCTGTCCGACCCTGACCCATCGGACAGGCCCCAGGGGGTGTCCGCCCGGCAGGTGCGCCCCGCCGGGCGGACGTCATGCCCGGATGCGCGCCTTGAGGACCTGGGTGCCGATGGCGAGCGTGACGCCCAGGAGCAGGACGTAGAAGACGCCGATCTTGTTCAGGTCGTCGAGGAAGAACCAGACCGACCCCAGACCGGTGAACCAGAACGCCACCAGCGGGAATCCGCCGGCCCGTTCGTCCTTGTAGCCGGCGGCCAGGCAGAGCGCGGCGACGACGCCCAGGACCAGGGCGATGATGACGTAGTGGGTGTCCCAGCCGACGTAGCCGCGGGCCAGCTCGGACCAGGCCGCCACGGCCTCCGCCACCGGCCCCCACACCACCGCGCACGCCAGCCGCGCCGACCACAGCAGCAGTACCGCCCCCGCCACACCGGCGAGCAGGGCGACCTGGGAGAACCGGCCGACCTCGATCATGTCGGTCCGGGAGATCACCAGCGTCAGCAGGCAGCCGAGCAGTGCCACCGCGCCCTCCGCCGTCGGCCGGAACACCACCCGAGCCGGGCTCCGGCGCCGGGCCTGCGGGGCCTGCTCACCACGGGACGGCTGCCCACCGCCGGACCACTGCTCGCCACCGGACGACTGCCCACCGCCGGCCGCCCGCTCGGCGCCGGACGGTGCCGCGAGCGCCGCCCCGGCCGCGGGGTCGACGGTGGTGGGGGTCCGCGGCGGGACGGCCCGCGGAGCCGCGACCGCCGCGGCGAGCGCCGCCTTCATCCCGGCGGCGTCGGCGAAGCGGTCCCCCCGGTCCTTGCGCAGCGCCCGGACGATCACCTCGTCCACGGCGGGCGGCAGCTCCGGGCGCAGCCGGGAGGGCGGCACGGGTTCCGCGGCCAGATGCTGGTGCATGACGGAGAACGGCGAGTCCCCCGTGTACGGGGGGCGCCCGGTCAGCAGCTCGTACAGCAGGCAGCCCACGGCGTACAGATCCGTACGGTGGTCGGTCTCGGCGCCGTTGATCTGCTCCGGGGCCAGATAGGCGGGGGTGCCGACCGCCACGCCGGTTCCGGTCAGCCGGGTGACGGCCTCGCTGAGCGCCTTGGCGATCCCGAAGTCCACGACCTTGACCTGCCGGCCGTCGGTGAGCATGACGTTCGCGGGCTTGATGTCCCGGTGCACGATGGCGTGCCGGTGGCTGTGGTCGAGGGCCTGAAGCACCTGGCCCACGATGTCGGCCGCCTGCGCCACCGGCAGCGCGCCGTCCTTCAGCACCTGGCCGAGGGTCCGGCCCGCCACGTACTCCATCACCAGGTACGGTTCGGCGGCGCCGCCCCCGGCGTCCTCACCCACGTCGTGGACGGTGGCCACACCGGGGTGGTTGAGCGCGGCCGCGGCGTGCGCCTCGCGCTGGAACCGGGCGAGGAACTCGGGCTGCAGCGCCAGCTCGGCGGAGAGGGTCTTCACCGCGACGGTACGGCGCAGCCGGCGGTCGACGGCCCGGTAGACCGTCCCCATCCCGCCGTGCCCGAGCTGCTCCACCAGCTCGTACCGCTCCCCCAGGATTCTGTGCTCCACCGGATTCCTCCCCGGGCCGAAAACACCAACACGGCGGAAGACGGACTGGAGCGCGGCCGGGTTCCCCCTGGCCAGGGGCAGTGCCGGGTCACTCGCCGATGCCGAGGAGGGCCAGCGTGATGTTGTCGGGGCCGCCCGCCTCGATGGCGGACTTCCACAGCTCGAAGGCGGCCCGGCCGTCTTCGTGGGCCCGCAGCAGGTCGTCGAGCTCGTCCTCGGGTACCGGGTCGGTCAGCCCGTCGGTGCAGATCAGGTAGCGGTCGCCGGCGGTGAGCGGGGCGGTGGCGACGTGCGGGGTGATGGCACTGAACAGGGAGGCGCCGCCGAGTGCCTGGGTGACGAGGGAGGTGGTGCGGCGGCCGGGCGGCAGGGGCGGGCTGTCGTCCACGCTGACCTGGCGCAGGCCGTCCCCGGTCGCGTCGAGCACCCTGCTGTCACCGACGTTGAAGACCAGCAGCGACTCGGCGAGGACGACCGCGCCGGCGACCGTCGTCCCCATGGTGAGCAGCTCCGGGTCGCGGCCGGCCGCCGCGTACACCGCGCGGTTGCACAGGTTCAGGGCGTCGCGGACGGCCTTCTCACTGCTGAGGGACGGGCCGAGCGCGGCCAGCTGCCGTACGGTCAGGGCGCTGGCCACCTCGCCGCCCGGCTGGCCCCCGATGCCGTCGGCGACCGCGACGACGAGCGGGGTACCGAGCGGGAAGACCAGGGTCTGCGGGTTCTCGGTCACGGTGCCGCACAGCGTCCACGGGCCGGCGACCAGGCTGTCCTCGTTGTGGTCGCGGAGCAGGCCCGGGTGGCTGAGGGCCGTCACGGTGATGTACCGCATGGCTGGATGCGCCGCCTCTCTGCGTCGTCGGGCTCAGTCACCCGGCTCGGTCGTCGGACCGGACGTCGGACCGGACGTCGGGCCGGACGTCGGACCAGGCGCTCCCCGGCCGCCCAGGGTGTGCCGCCGCATGAGCCGGGAGACGTCCTTGCCGGTGACGATCCCCACCAGCCGGCCCCCGTCCACGACCAGCAGACGGGTGCCGGTCCGGAGGGTGAGGCGTTCGAGGGCCTCGCTCAGCAGGTCGTCCGGGGCGGCGACCGCGCACTGGGACAGCGGGGTCGCCACGTCGCGCACCCGCAGGTCCTCCCGTTCGGCCGGCGGTACCACCGCGAGCCTGCGCAGCTGCACGACGCCGCTGGGGCGGCCCTCGAAGTCGAGCAGGGGGACCGCGGAGTGGTGGGAGGGCACCGCCACCTCGTCGATGAAGCGCTGGACGGTCAGCCAGTCGGCGCCCGTCACCACCGGGCTGGTCATGGCGTCGGCGACCCGTATGCCGCGCAGTGCGGTGTGCAGCGTGGCCCGGCGCCGCTCCGCACCGGCGACGATCATGATGAAGAGGCCGACGAAGACGATCCACAGTCCGCCCGGCGCCCCGCGCAGCACGGAGATCCAGCCGACGGCCACCATCAGCACGCCCATGACCTGGCCGCTGCGGGAGGCCGCCAGATCGGCCCGCTCCCGGTCACCGGTGCGCCACCACAGGACCGCCTGCACCACCCGCCCGCCGTCCAGCGGCACCGCGGGCAGCAGATTGAACGCGCCCAGGAACAGATTCGCCCAGCCGAGCCACAGCGCGACCACCGCGGGGATCTCCGCCCAGCCGGACAGCAGCTGCAGGCCGATACCCGCGCCGAGCGCGGCGCCGCCGATGACCAGGCTGGTCAGCGGGCCGCTGACGGCCACCAGGAAGGCCGCGGCGGCGGTCTTGGGCCGCCCCATCCGCGTCATCCCGCCCAGCGCCCACAGCGTGACGTCCTCGACCGAGATCTGCTTCCGGCGGGCGGTCGCGGCGTGCGCCGCCTCGTGCAGCAGCAGGCTGCCGGTGAGCAGCGCGGCTCCCGCGACGCCGGCGAGGGCGTAGACGGCACCCGAGCGGCCGGGGGTCCAGACGGGCAGGGCCTGCCGCCCCAGCCCGACCGCGAACAGGCCCACCAGTAGCGGAACGCTCCAGTGCATCCGCAGTGGTACGCCGACAACCTGTCCGACCTGGACCGATCCGTTCATCGTCGTCTCACCCACCCCAATTGTCGCTCGCGGAATCTACGCTGGACGTAATGACGGGAGCGCTGGACTGCCGGAGGTGCGTCATGGGGCACAGCCACCACTTCCACCTGGATCAGGGCGGCCACTCGATCACCGTGAACGTCGGCCCCGGCCGCGACGGGGAGATCGAGCTGCTGGTCAACGGCAAGGTGGTCGCCTACCGAAAAGAGCACGGCCCGGGCATGAACGTCCTGGCCGGCGAGCTGCCCGACCAGCCCGCCCACCCCTTCCGCGTCCTGCTCCGCCAGCCGCACCTCGTCCCGTCCGTGCCCCGCTGCACGCTGGAGCTGGACGGCGTGGAGCAGCCGATGCCGGAGCGGCTGGTGCTCTGAGGAAGGGCTCGCGCTCTGAGGAGGGGCTGATGCTCTGAGGAGGGGTTGGGCCACCCGGCTGATTCTCGGCTTCGAGCGTTTTATTCCCTGCGGGTTGAACGACGATGCACATGCACAACGGCAGCACGATACGTCTGGCATCGAAACGATGAACAGGCGAGGAGCACCGTGAGAAGAATTGCGCAGGCGGGAAGTGTCATCGGGGCATGCGGACTGGTGCTGTTCGGCGCCGGGGCCGCGCAGGCCGTGACCGTCCCGGGCGAATCCCTGTTGTCGGCCGTGGCGGGCGCGGACGTCGGAACCATCACCGGAATGGTCTCCGGGGTGGTCTGCAACAACCGCCTCGCCGACTTCAACTACAAGTCACCGGTCCACAAGGCGCCGCACCCCTGCATCAACGGCCCGGTACGTAGCGGCAACAGCAAGAACAGCGGCAACTTCATCAACCGCGGCAACCCGAACAACAGCGGCAACCTCTCCAGCACCAACGGCACCACCAACGGCGGCAATTCCGTCGAGGGCGCCTCACAGGGGAGCGGCAACAACATCCAGCGCATCCTCGGCCTGCACCGCTGAGACCGAGCGGGCACGGTCACAGCGGCCCCGACGAAGCGGCCCCGCTCCCCGAACGTTCCGGGAGCGGGGCCGCTTCACGTGCGTGTCAGAAGTGCGTGGAGCCGGTGGCATTTCCAATGTGCTGGATGTCGTTGCTGGTCTTGTTCTCGGCGCCGGTGGTGCCGCCGGCGTCGTCGTTGGTGTTGCCGTTGACGTTGGTCGGGCTGCCGCTGTTGTTCGGGTTGCCCTTGAGGTCGACGTTCTGCGCGTACTTGACGTTGCCGCTGTTCACGGGCCCGTTGACGCAGATCTTGGCCCGGGGGCCGCAGCGGAGGATGGCATGGAAGCTGGCGATGGTGTCGCTGTTCCACACCCCGTCGCCGTACCCGTCGAACCCGTCCCAGGCCTGTGCCGGCGACGCCCCACCGACAGCCAGGAGCAGGCCGCAAGCTCCTGCGATCACATATTTGACGCGTGCCATGTTCTTCACTGTGTGCTCCTGCACCTCGCGGTTTGGTCACCCGCGGACTTGCTACCGGGCGGGCCGGTCTCCGCCAAGCCTGAGCAACGGCCCGTTGCCCGTATTCACCCTCTCCGACCACCGGATTCACCATGACGGCCCTCCGGCTGCCCAGGGCCCCGCGACCGGCCGCCCCGTTCAGCCCCGCAGCTGGTGTCCCGGGTAGAGGTGGTCCGGGCCCTCGGGCAGCCGGTGTTCGTTGTGCTCCTGGCGGGTCCTGGCGCCGTCGGGGGTGTCGCCGCGTGCGGCGGTGTCGGTACGTGCGGAGACGTTGGTGCGCTCGGCGGTTTCGGTGCGCTCGGAGGTCTCGGTACGTGCGGAGGTCTCAGTGCGCTCGGCGCTCTCAGTGCGCCCGTTGCTCTCGCCGCGCTCGGCGCTCTCACGGCGCTCGGCGCTCTCACGGCGGCACTCCCGCGTGTGTCCACCATCCCGGCCGTCCCTGCCATCCTGGCCGTCCCTGCCGTCCTTGTCGGCGCTCGCGGGGGACTGCTGCGTGGTGCGGGTGGCGGCGTGGCCGCAGTTGGGCCAGGCGGACAGACCTTGATCGCGGACGATGCGCCGGCCGATGGCGATCTGTTCGGCGCGGGTGGCGAGGTCGGCCCGCGGGGCGTAGCGGCGGCCGCCGTAGGCGCGCCAGGTGCTGAGGGCGATCTGCAGGCCCCCGTGGTAGCCGTTGCCGGTGTTGATGTGCCAGCGGCCGTTGCTCTCGCAGGCGGCGATGCGCTCCCAGTCGGGCACCGGTGACCCGGACGGCACGTCCTGCGCCGCGCTCGGACCGGCCGGGCCTAAGATGCCCAGCACGGCCAGCAGCACGGACAGGACCGATTCGGCGGACCGCTTGGCGAGGGGCGACGGCATCACGGGCATCCTCCGCAGTGCTCCGGCAGCGCCGCGGCGCAGTGCACGCCACGACGGTGGGCACACACCAACTAACCCGGAAATATGGTTTTCTGCATGCCGGGAGAGCGCGACATGCGGGCGATTCACCCGGGTGGGCCATTGTCTGCGCCGTCGCCCCGATAGAACGTCAAGGACCGAATTCAGGCCACCACTGGGGAATTGGCCGCGGTGCGGTCCCGGACACGACCGGAAACGGGCAATTACGTGACCGAATAGGCGAAGGAGGGGGTGAGCGGAAGCGGTTCGGGGGTCGCCACGGCGAACTCGTAAGCGGCCGAGAAGGCGAAGTTCCTTACCGAAACCCGAACTTCGAGCCCCAAGGGATCGGGCACCGTGACCGTGCCGTGGTCGGCGGCGAAACCCGCCTCGATGCGCTCGGGGCAGACGGACAGACCACGGCCGACGGCCTGCATGGCGGCGTCCTTGCGCACCCAGAAGCGCGTGATCAGACGCTCCCGCTCGTCGGCGGGGCAGCTCGCCGCCAGCTGCGACTCCCGGGCCGTCAGCACCTCGTACGGGGTGTCGGGCGGGCAGCTGTCACGGCGGACGGATTCCACGGAGAATCCCATCTGGCGGGCGTCGTCACCGCACGCCACGACCAGCAGGCCACGGGTGCCGTACAGCTCCCAGTGACCGGCGGCGGCCATCGCGGTGCTCACCCGGTCGGGGAGCCGGGCCAGCAGCCAGCGGCGGGACGCGGTGTCGAGGGTGGCTCTGGAATGGCCGTTCAGGCCCAGGCAGTTGTCCGGGGACAGCGTGCCCTTGGCTCCGCCGCGCGGGGAGGACGCCACGGAGGGGGAACCCATGGGGACGACAAATACGGGTACGGGGGTGGCTGCCACGCCCGGGTGCGGATGCGGGTGCGGCCGAGCGGGCGGTTGCGCGGGGGCGAGCGATGCGGGACGGGCCGGGCCCCGGTGGTGCCGGTAGTGCTGGTGGTGCTCGTTGTGCCGGTGGTCAGAAGCGTCCTGGTCAAGGCGCTCCGGACAGAGTTCGAGAAGAGCGGCGTTCGTTTCCACGTACTTTCCGTCCTCCACAGTTGAACGGTGCCAAGGCCGCACTGGGTGAGTGGCGGCCCGTCATACAGATGGTGTCTCCCCCTTTTTCGCCTACATCGATCGATACAGACAGCCCAAGGTTTGCAGATCCTCCGGAGCCTGCGGGTCATCCCTCCTGCTGATGTACGGCTACATACTTCGATGTACGGGAGACCGCCCCAAATTCGGGCGCCAGGGCCAAGAGAACGGGCAGCGCGCCGAAGTACTGTCCTGGTGTGTGGTTACGCCCTTTCACAAGTACGCACGCACGCCGCCGGCCCATACCGCTCCGTGACCTCAGAATGGCGGTGGGTTTCTTCGCCGGCTGTCTGATTCTGTATGTCCTGGGCGGCCCCCGGGTCATGGGCAGCGACATCCCCGCCTGGCAGGCGGTCCTGCCGGTGCTCGTGCTGTGTACGGCGACGGCGTTCCGCAGCGCGCAGCCGCCGCTGGCGGTAGCCGTCGGCACCGTCACCGTCACCGTGGAGATGACCTCCAGCGGCGGCCTGGGACCCGTGCTCATCTACACGGACCTCCTCTACGCGGCCGCCCTCTACGGCGCCCAGTGGCTGTGCCGCGTCCTGCAGTTCGGAACCGTGGCCGTCACCATCGCCACCACCGTCACCCTGGTCGCCATCAGCGACCGCTCGGAGGGGGTGACGACCGGCGTCATCGTCGCGATGCTGCTCATCTCCCCCGTATGGACCGGGCTGTTGATAAGGAACCACAAGGAGCGGGCGGACGCCGAGCGGGAACGCGCCGCACAGATCAACCGCCTGGCGGAGCTGGACCGCAAGACCGTCCTGCAGACCGAGCGCACCCGCATGGCCCGCGAGCTGCACGATCTGGTGGCCAACCACCTCAGCGCGATCGCCATCCACTCCAGCGCGGTGCTGTCGCTTACGGAGGCCAAGCGGGCGGCGGAGAGCGACGGTGCCGTTGAAGGGGAGGCGGGGTCCAAGGCAGCGGCCGACGACGACCCGATACTGCAGGCCCTGGCCGTGATCCGTGAGAACAGCGTGCAGGGACTGGCCGAAATGCGCCGCATGGTGGTGTTGCTGCGCTCCGACCGCGGCGTGGACGACGACTGGGACCGCCCGCAGCTCAACGCCCTGGGCGCCCTGGTCGAACAGGCCCGCCCGGCCGCCGACGCCGCGGCCCTGACCCTGCACACCGACTTCCCCGAGAACTTCCCCGAGGTGTCCTCCGTCATCGAGGTGACGGCGTACCGCATCGTGCAGGAGGCGCTGACCAACGTCCTCAAGCACGCCTCGGCGGGGCGGGTACGGATCCGCTGCCAGGCCGGCGTCGAACAGCTCACGATCACCGTCGACAGCCCGCTGGCCCGCCCCGACCCCCGCACCCGGCAGCACCCCGTGGAGCGCCTGGCCACCGGCGCCGGAGCCGGCCTCACCGGCATGTCCGAACGGGCCGCCCTGGTCGGCGGCGTCTTCGACGCGGGCCCGGACCGCACCGCCCCCGGTCGCTGGAGGGTACGGGCGGTACTGCCCCTGACACAGAACTCCTAGGGGCAACACAGATCGACTCCCGGGGCGGAACCACTCCGGATGCCAGAACGGGGGCACTGAGGACGAGAGATGGAGCAGCAAGTGGAGGAGCCGGTGGACGAGTTAGTGAACGACTACGCCACGAACGGACCGACGGCAGCACCCGCGCCTGTCACGGCCGCCGAGCCGATGACGGCCCCCGAGCCGATGACGGCCCCCGGGCCGATGCCGGCCGCCGCGCGGATGCCGGTCTCCGAGCCGATGCCGGCCCCCAGGCCGCCATCCTGCCCCACCCCGCCCATCCGCGTCCTGGTGGCCGACGACCAGGCCGCCGTACGCTCCGGCCTGGTCCTGGTCCTGCAGACCGACCCGGACATCACGGTCGTCGGCGAGGCCGGCGACGGCGAGACGACGGTCCGCATGGCCGCCGAACTCCGCCCCGACGTCGTCCTGATGGACGTCCAGATGCCCCAGCTCAACGGCGTCGCCGCCACCCGCCGCATCGTCGAGCGCGGCCTCGCCGAGGTCCTGGTCCTGACCACCTTCGACCTCAACGAGTACATCTTCGGCGCCCTACGTGCCGGAGCCGGCGGCTTCATCCTCAAAAACGCCGAGCCCGCCGTCCTGGTAGGCGCCGTACGCGAGGTCGCCCACGGCGACGGCTTCCTCACCCCCGCCATCGCCCGCCGCCTGATCACCGAATTCGCCGACCGCCCCCCGTCAACATGCCCCGGCCCCACCCTCCCCGAAGGCTCCGCCCAGGCCCTGGCCACCCTCACCAAACGCGAACTGGAAGTCCTGGCCTGCATCTCCCAGGGCCTGGCCAACAGCGCCATCGCCGAGACTCTCAACCTGGCGGAGGGCACGGTAAAGACCCACACGAGCCGCATCCTGTCCAAGCTGAACCTGCGCAGCCGCGTACAGGCGGCGATTCTGGCCCAGCAGCATGGGGTTGTGTTGCGGGGGTGAGGGGGGGCGCGGCGGCCTCACGGACCCTATGAGCTATGCGGTCCTAACGGGCTACGCGGGCCCGGCCGGGCAGGGACAACCCACTGTGTACGTCATCCCGGTCACCGGATCCACCACCATCACACATCCGGAACACCGCCGAGGCCGTTGCCGCCCCCACTCGCTCCGAGGCCGCCGAGGGTGACTGCCCACGCCAACGGCCTTCCGATACGCAGCCACCGTCGCCACGTACCGTGCACTGATCCACTCGCTCATGCTGGCTTCTCCTCCGCTCCCCCCAACGACACTAGAGCCGTCGGGGGGAGCGGGCACAGGGTGACGTATCAGTTGGGCCCGGTGTTCGAGCAGTCGGCGCCGCACCCGGCGGGTGGTGGCTCGGAGTGTTCGCAGGTCGCCGCTACGGGAATCGTGCCGTCGGTCGGACCGGTCCACAGATCCGGATCGGGAACGTACCCGGCGACTCGGATCGCGTCCTGGGTCCGGGCGAGGGCCCCGGGGTCGTGACGCTCGGGGCCGGGAGGCTCCGGTACGTGGTGCACAAACAGCCCGAGCCTGCGCGCCAGGTCGGCCTTGACGCGAGTGTGCAGGATCAGAGCATGCCACCCCTCGTCGACCACGCGGGACGGCTTGAGGCGCAGGCGCGGCCGCTGGGCGCAGGCCGCTTCGAACTTGATCGCCTCGGCGACGATGCGTTCAGCGGTGGCACGTTCCATGCCGGGGTTGTTGGTCAACACCGTGTCCGTAACGCCTGCGAATGCGGCTGGAGAGACCAGGTCGCGAGGGTCGGACGCCTGCGCGTGCCCTTCGGTGGCGCCGTCGTCCGGGCGGCCGTACCCGCGGTCCGGGCCGTCCTCGCCCGGCATGGGCAGTCTCGCTCCCCTACTCTCCGCCACCCGGCGCACATCGGCCAGAGATCCGGTCAACTCGACCGCCAGCAAGTGGCTTTCTCTGGGTGCCCACGACCGTGCTGCCAGGACGCCACCCGCTTCCTCGATGAGTTCGGCAGCCGCGTTGAGCTGCACCACCTCCACTTCATCGGCAAGCCGGGACAAGACCCCCGTCCCGTCACCGACAAGGAAGCACGGCTTTCCGTCCAGGCTCAACCACGGCAGGCGCCGCGCGGAGTCAGTGGGACTCATCGGCCCGCCACCTCCACACCGTGAATCCAGCGCGGCCCGGCATCAAGCCCGTACTCCGCAAACAACAGCGCCCGCCGTCGCCCACGCTGCAACCGCCGCTCCCGCCGCTCTTCCGGCGTGAGCACGTACGGCCGGAGCAGGGCCGTATCCTCACCCTGCAGCAGCTCCGGTCGCTCGCCACGTACCCGGGGTGGCACGAGTGTCGCTGCCTCGCTGCACCTCACAGCGGGCACAGCGGGCACAGCGGCATTGGACCGGTGACGCCCTCGCGCGGGCAATAACAGCCGGACCGTCAGTTCGAAGATCTTGGCGATAGTCTTCGCCATGTCGTCAACCTCCCAGGGGTTGGTGGCCGCGCCCCCGGACGTTGGCGCGTCGCGGGGGTCTGCATTGTCCGCAGTGACTCGGGGCATCTACGAGACGCCCAAGCCGGGTCAGCCCCTCACCTCGCGGTTTCCGGGCAAAGGGGCCTCGATACGTGCACGGAGGGGCCGAGGGCCTCTACGAGCGAGGCGAGAAGCGATGCGCCATCCGCGCGCGACAGAACCAGGTCAACAGTGCCGCACTGCTCATCCACGGCGTACAAGGCCAGGGCAACGCGAATCTCTCCCGAAACACAGTCGATGACGTGCGGTTCGTCCCGACAGGTCGATGGGTGCAATCGGGTGCCCAGATGCCTTTCCATGTGTCACCCCGTTCGGTCTACGCGAAGGCAAGGTGCGTCACCGTATGGGCCCGTGCAACAAAGAAGGGGGACAGACTGTCCCCCTGTCCCTGCTTGTCGCCTTAGTCAGACGGTCGATACTCCAACCGCCTCCGCCAGCCGGCCGGCGTCCTTGCGCATCGCGCGTGGCGCGGAACGCCACAAGTCGGCGGCCACGACACGGGCGGACGGGGTGTAGGCGACCGTCTCCGCGCCGATCCGGTGAGCCACCTGCATCACATGCAGCGCGGCAGTCCGGTCGCCACGCTGGAGGTGTCCTCGGGCGACTTCCACCCACAGCTGTGCGCGCCGCTCGCGGGAGGGCATCACATCGGGATCGATGTCGTCGGCGAGTCCACGTGCCTTCTGCGCCTTGCGCAGATCAGTCGCGACGCTGACCGCGTGGAAATCGACGTTGGCCCGACCGAACACCGTGGACGGATGGACGTACGAGGCTGGCAGGGACTTCGCCACTTGGTCGCCCTTGTCCCAGTACCGCCACGCGTCACCCTCACGGCCCTCTCGCGCCACCGTGACCGCGGCGTGCAGCTGAAGCGCGCCGTAATGCCACGCCAGTCGTCCGGAGCACCATCAAGGTGGGGCCGGAGGAGGTCACCGGCCTCGGCGACGATGCGCAACGCTTCCTCGGGGTACGAGGTCTCGCGCAGGATGTTGCCCATGTTCCATGCCGCAGCGGCTATGGCGGCAGGCCGGTCGGCGTCCTGCGCCGCGGCAAGGGCACGGTCGGCAACGACCCACGCCAGCTCGGCGGGAGCCACATAGGCGGTGGCCTGCCCCGTGAGCCGGTAGACGTCGGACAGCGCCGCCAGGACGGCACGCCGCTGCTCACCGTCGAGAGCCCGCACGGCGGCTTCGCCGTCGCGGATGAGCCCGGGGGAGCAAAGCTCCCACCTCAGTACGTTTGCGATCGGAGGTGTGCCACAGGCGCCACGTCTGCTCGACGCGGCCTTGCAGCACCGCCGGCCCTGTGGGACCCATGACCGCCGAAGTCAGGGAGCGGTTCATCGCCACAGCCCAGATCTCAGGCATCGCCGGATGGTTCATCCTGCCGAGCGGGACCAGCTGCGCCGGACCACCGTCGCTGTCCCCTGTGAGTACGGCAGATCAGAAACCTGAAGCGCCGCACCAAGACTCAACAGTAGGGAATGCGAGCGGAGTTCACGCTCCCTCGTCTCGATCTTCTTCAGCCAGTCAGGGCCTCGCCCACAGAGATTGGCGAGCGTGGCACGCGTCATGCCACGCGACTCCCGAAGAACTCTGATCCGCTCGCCGGTACTGAGCTCGTCTGGCAGATCCATGCGCGCCCCCTTGGTGGCGTGGCTGTCCTGGCCTGCGTAGGGGCGGGACGAGGACCGTGGGCAGATGCATAGTAAGCGGACCCGACACTGCCCGGCGAGAGTTCTCGACCCAGTTGCAGCAGGCGACGGTCAGGTGGGGAAGCCGGAGCTTGCGCCAGGAGAGATCTCCGTTGGCGAGAAGGACCTAGCTGGCCCGACAGGGCCTGGTGGAAGCGTGCTCCGATCGCCGCGATACCGCCTAACCCTCACCTTGTGACAATGCCGGGTGCCGAGTCAAGGACGTCCCGCTTGGCCAGTACGTCCGCTCCAGCTCCAACGAGCGTGACCTTGCCGGAGTGGACGGTGTCCAGCTGCTCAACCTGCCTTCCATACCACTCGATAGCGGTCAGCGTGAGATGTGACACGTCCATGCTTGTGTCACCCCCGGCACCGAAGCGGTGAAACACCATGCCCAAACGCGCTGTCCCCTCAATACAGCGGACCACGCACACCGCCCTGTCTTCCACGACTCCGGGAGTACCTGGTGTCACAGAATCAACTGACTCGATGCTCAGGATCACCTTCTGCAAACCATTATCCTGCACGTCCGTGGGCCTCCTCAACGAAGTGGGCGATCTGTTCCGGAGAGAGTTTGGGAACA
The DNA here is from genome assembly GCF_055576575.1 of Streptomyces sp. NPDC033270. Classification (NCBI taxonomy): domain Bacteria; kingdom Bacillati; phylum Actinomycetota; class Actinomycetes; order Kitasatosporales; family Streptomycetaceae; genus Streptomyces; species Streptomyces sp. NPDC033270. The sequence continues at coordinate 149,608 of NZ_JBVIRA010000005.1, read as the reverse complement.
TCGTATTCGAGAAGCGGATCAATGTCGCCGTTGCCGATCTTGCCAGGGACATGGATGCCCATCTCAGAGAGGATATCCCGTGCCGTAGATGACGGTATCTGCACGGACGCACGGGATGATAGGTCCGCCGGACTCAGTTCGACCGGCCACTCCGCCTCTCGTGCGATATACCCCTGATGGACAGGAACCCCGTCCAGGGCTCCACGCGGATAGATTTCGACGACTGCATCGCCGAACCGTTCCGCCTGCGTCGCGAAGACGGTGGCAACACCAGGGTCGGACGAAGTCGGAGTGATGCCATGCCGCTGCACGCCGGGACTTCCCTCGAACCCTCTTGTAGTTCCGCGGAACAGATGCGAGGGGCATGGCGACAGACCAAGTGGATCGATACCACTGTGCGGATTGCGGACGTACGTCGACGGGTTCGGCGCCGGGGCGAGGCCGAGCGGATCTGGGGTGACGTACCGCGCTACTTCCGGGTCGTAGTGCCGGAAGTAGTTGTAGTGAAGCTCGGTCTCAGGATCGTAGCATTGTCCCGGAAAACGTAGTGGCGTGTAGGCGTTGCCACCAGGTATCCAGGTGGCACCACCCCAGATGCTGCGGCAGATCTGCCAGGCGATATCCCCCTTCTCATCGACCAGTTCGCTGGGCGCACCAACGAGGTCGGTAACAATTGCGAAAAACCTTTGATCCGCGATGCGTTGAGATGAGGATTCCACGTCGGATACAAACTTCCGCTCACTTTGAGTGACCGGAGTCAGGCCCTTGAAATCCCACGTTAGGGTAATTCCCATCAGCCCGCTTGAGGCAAGCGTGGTCTGTTCAGCAAGGGCCATCCCGTCCCACGTAAAATCCGTTTCCTCGGCGATTGACAGGCCATCAGTTTCGTAACGCATCTTCGCGATACGGCGACCGAGAGGGTCATACAGATATCGCCAATTGGTACCGTCCGGTGTGACGACACCTGCAAGGCGACCTTCGGCGTCCCACGTGTAGTGCCAGGAAACTGGATTTCGGGAAACCCGGGTTTTTTGGCGGAGAGTTACGCGACCGAGGGGGTCGTGGTCGTAGCGGACGCGCCCGGCGCGGGTGATGCGGGTGCCGGTGTACGCGCGGTCGCCTCGGGCTACTGGGCTGGCGTGGTGGTCCGGCCAAGTAGCGTGGGTTTGATTGCCTGCTTCGTCGTAGGCATAGGTTTCGGTCCAGTCGGTGGCCCGGACGGCGGTGACGCGGCCGGCGCGGTCGAGGTCGAAGGTGCGGCGCCCGGTGTGGGAGTCGTCGATCGCTGTGAGGTTGCCGTCCGGGCGGTAGGTGTAGGCGCGGTGGAGGACGTTCTGTACTTCCGCGGCAGCAGTGTCGGGTGCCTGGACGGCTCCGGTTCCCACGGTGGTGAGGGATTGAGTGGTGAGGCGGCCGGTAGGGCCCCAGGTGTGGGCGAGCTGGAGCGTGTCGCCGATGGTGCGGGTGAGTTCCTGGCCGGCGGCGTCGTGGTCGAAGGTGAGGACGTGGCCGGCGATGTCCATGGCGGTGCGGTTGCCGGCGGCGTCGTAGGTGTAGGTGGTGGTGTGGCCGGTGGGGGTGGTGCGGGAGGTGCGGCGGCCCAGGGCGTCGTAGGTGAACGTCATGGTGCGGCCGTTGACCGATTCGGCGGTGACGCGGCCGAGGATGTCGCGGGTGTAGGTGACCGTCGCGTCCGGGTTGGCTGCCTGCTCCAGGTTGCCGCTGGTGTCGTGTGCGTAGGTGGTGATGAGGCCCGCGGCGTCCTTGGTCGTGATGCGGCCGAGGGTGTCGCGGGTGTAGGTGGTGACCTCGCCGAGGGTGTTGGTGCGGGTGGTGAGTTGGCCGGCGGGGTCGTGGGCGTAGGTGAGGGTGCGGTCGTCGAAGTCGGTCTCGGAGGCTAGGCGGCCTGCGGGGTTGTAGGTGTAGTTCCAGGTCAGGCCTTGGGGGTTGGTGACCTGGGTGAGGCGGAGTTCGGTGTCGTGGGTGAACTCGTGGCGGACGCCGTCGGGGTCGGTGCGGGCCGTGAGCAGGTCGAAGTGGCCGTACTCGTAGTGGGTGGTCTGGCCGATGGCGTCGGTGTGGGTGGTGCAGTTGCCCTCGCCGTCGTAGGTCCATTCCTCGGTGGCGCCTGTGGGGTCTATTCGGGCGGCGAGTTTGCCTTCCACTGTCCACAGCATGTGGGTGGTTTCGCCGAGGGGGTCGGTGATGGAGGTGGTGCGGCCGAAGGCGTCGCGGCGGTAGTGGGTGGTGGCGCCCAGGGGGTCGGTGACCGAGAGCGGCAGGCCGGCCTCGTTGCAGTAGAGGCGGGTGGTGTGGCCGAGGGCGTCGGTGATGGAGGAGACGTGGCCTCGGGTGTCGTGGGTGTAGGTGGTGGTGGCGCCGGTGGGGTCGGTGGACGAGGTGCGGTTGCCGGCGGTGTCGTAGGTGTGGGTCCAGGTGGTGCCGTCCGGGCCTGTGGCGCTGAGCGGGTAGCCGTCGGGGTTGTAGGTGGTGGTGGAGGTCGAGCCGTCGGGGAGGGTGACGGCGACCGGGCGGCCGTCATCGTCGTAGTCGATGTGGGTGGTGCGGCCCAGGGGGTCGGTGGTGGAGAGGATGCGGTGCTTGGCGTCGCGGACGGTGCGGGTGGTGGCGCCCGTCGGGTCCGTGGTCGCGACGATCTGGTGGTGGTCGTTGACCTGGTAAGTGGTGAGCTGGCCCAGGGAGTTGTAGTGGAGGTTGGTGCGTAGGCCGGTCTCCGGGTCCGGCTCGCCCCAGGTGAAGTTGCCGCGGAGGTGGCCTTCGATGCCGCCCTGGGAGATGCAGCGGTCCTGGTCGTCGTAGACGTAGTGGTAGCTGCTGTTGTTGGTGTCGGTCCAGGACGTGATGCGGGCGGCTTCGTCGTAGGTGAAGCGGAGGGGGAGGCCGGAGGAGTTGGTGACGGTGACCAGGTTGCCCAGCTCGTCGTAGCCGTAGGTCTTCAGGAGCTGGTCGGTGCCGTCGGGGGCCGCGCCGGCGAGGTGGAGGGCGGTGATGCGGCCCTCTTCGGTGGTGAGGAGGAGGCGGTAGCCGGCGCTGTGGGTGAGGGCGGTGGGGGTGCCGTCTTCGGTGTAGTCGAAGGTGATGTGGTTGCCGCGGCGGTCGGATATCTCGTCCAGGACGGCGAGGTCTTCGGTGTAGGTGGTGAAGTAGCGGCGGATGCCGGTGGCCGGGTCGGTGAGGAGGTAGTCGCCGTCGGGGGTGAGTTCGAGGGGTGCGCCGTCACCCTCGACAGGGAGGGTGGGGACGCCGACGGCGGGGTGGGGGTAGAGGAGGAAGTTGCCTTCTTCGCCGATGAGGATGACGCCCTCGGAGTCGATCTCCAGGCGCTGGTCGACCGTGGACATCCAGGTCGGGCCGAACCAGCGGCCCTGGCGGTAGGACGACTCGAAGGTGCGGGAGAAGGTGAGGGGGAGGCTGCCGGGGAGGGTGATGTCGGTCTGCGGCAGGTGCATCCGGCCGGTGGCCATGTCGATGGGGTCGCTGCCGAAGGTCTTGCACCAAGTGGTACGCAGCCGGTCCCGGACCGTGCGCTTGCCGCCCTCCTTGGCGGCGGTACGGGCCGCGGTCTTGGCGGCGTTCTTTGCGCCAGCCTTCGCCGCGCCCTTGGCCAGTCCCCCCGCGCCCTTGCCGCCGATCGCGTTGACGACCAGGGCCCCGAACGCGTCGCCGGGGTCGCTGCCCCAGCCGGAGCCGAGCATGCCCTTGGCCGTGTCGATGGGGTGGAGCGGGGCCTGGGCCAGGCCCATGAGCAGGGTGGAGGCGTTGTTGGCGAACTTCCAGGGGTGGGTGATGTTGTAGGGGTCCAGCGGGTTGACTGTCCGGGCCAGCTTGATGGTCTCGGCGCCGGCCTTGAGGGCGCCGCCGACCATGTGCGCGTTCTGGAGGACGAAGGCCTTGCCGCCGTCGGTGAGGGCCGCGCCCGCGAGGTCGGTGAAGGCGGGCTTGTCGGGGGCGTGGGCCAGGGCGCCCTTGAGGGCGTTACGGGCCCGCTCGGCGGCTTCGTTGCGCTGGTTGCGGGCGGTTTTGAGCATGTCCTGGGCGGCCTCGCGGCCCTCGCCACCCGGATCTGCGTAAGCGCCGGGCTTCTGCGGCTGGGCGCCGGGGTTCTGCCCGTTGTCGACGGCCGTGTTGTAGGAATCGACCTGCGCGTTGTACGTGTCGAGCTTGGACTTGTAGGCGTCGAGGGAGCGCCGGGTGGCCTCCGTCGCGTCGCGGTACTTGTCGATGGCGTCGGCGGCTTTGCCCTGGGCCCAGGACACCGTCTCCGCGTAGGACTTCAGGGCCTTGTAGGCGTCGTCGCAGGCGTCGGCGGCGTGCATCCACTGCTTGGGGTGCATGTCGAACTTCTCGCGGAAGGCGTCGGCGGCCTTGCCGCTCCAGTGCTGGTGCGAACCGATCTTGCGCATGCCTTCGGCGACGCGGTCGAAGGCGGCGGAGAAGTCCTTGAGGTGGGACGCCGTTTCGTTGATCTTCGCCACGTCGCCGTGGATGAGTTCCTTGGGATCCTCGGTCTCGCCCAGTTGGCGTTCGTCGACGTGGGCGCCCAGGGCGCCGGCTACGTCGGCGCCGGCGGAGCGGACCGCGTGTCCGGCGTCGTCGAGGCCGACCGTCTCCAGGGCATCGCCGGCCAGGTCGGAGCCGTGCTCGACCAGCTCGCCCGCGCCCCGCTCCACGGCGTTGGTGAACTTGCTCGCGCCCTCGCCTATCGCGTTCAGACCATCGCCGAGCCAGTTCACTTGCCCTCACCCCTGTGACCCTGCGAACCCCTTGGCTCGTGGAACTCCGTGGTGACGTCGGCGGGATCGTCGAAGGGGCGCTTCATCCGGTCCGGGACCGACTGGACGTCCTGACCGAGCTTGTCGGCCGTCTGCAGCATCCGGTCACGGGACTCCAACGACTCCGCGGACGTCGGGTCGAAGTCGACGTTGAAGGGATTGTCGGCGGCTATGTCGCCCCAGGACGTCTTGTGCAGCTGCTCGGCCGTCTTGGACGGATCCCCGATGGCGGCGTTCGCGGTCTGCTTCAGCGCGTCCGAGACGTACTGCTCCTGCTCGTAGTAAATGCCGGCGGTCAGGCCCAGCTTTTTGGAGAATTGGTTGGCGTCCTGCATCAACGTGCGGACGCCCCAGCCCCAACGGTCACAGAAGGACTCCAGGACGGCGGCCAGACCGTCGTCGCCGCATTCCATGTTGTCCAGGGACAATTTGTCGAAACCGCGGCCAAGTTGGGCTTCCACGTCAAAGCCCAACTCTTTGAGTTCGGCCGTCGCGGCCTTCAGGCCTTTCGTGAGCTGCTCGAATGCCTCGGGCTCCAGCTGGTACCCGTTCCCGCCTATCAGGCCCATTTCTACGCCTCCCCCTTGTGCGGTGCGACGGCTTCCGTTCCGCCGCCCGTCGACATGTCGTCGCCTGTCGATATGTCGGCACCCGCTGAAATGTCGTCAGTCGTTGATACGTCGATGGCCGCGCTGTCGGGGACGATCCCGGTGACCGGCGGGAACAGCGCGCCCTGCTCACTGCCGGCGTCCAGGGCCACCCCCGCAGGGCCCTCGATGTCAGGAATCAGCACGTCAAGGACGCGGGCGCCGGACACCGTGACGTACTGCCACTCCGCGCCGGGCTCGCTGCCACGGGAAAGCGCGAAGCGCGAGAGGGCGCCTTCGTCGGTGAAGGCGTACAGCCAGCGGATGCCGTCCCACTCCGTCGAGAGGAGCGTGTCGTTGACCGTCGGAATCAAGACATGGGTGCGGCGGAATTCGCCCACCAACGCGGCCGGATCCGGCCGTCCCGCGTGAATTGCCGCTACCTCTTCGGCCAAAGACATGGCGGTCCGTCCCCTCCCCCGATACCCGATTCCCCGCTCAACTGTTCCACCCACTTTGGCATACGGCACTGACAATGCCGCCGGGGACACTCGGCAGGAAAACCGGCCGCCGGTTCTTTTTATTTTCAAATAGGGGTACGGAGTAGGCGGCAAATGAGGCGAGTTGGGAGAGACTGGTGATTTTGGGGCGCCTCAGTCATCCGCGAGCAAGCGTCGCGCTATCGCGTCGTTCTGCCGGAAGTACACGGCGTTTGACCCCGGGCGGGGGAACTGGGCCGGGCCGGCGATGATGCGGTCCGTGTGCTCGACACCCTGTGTGTCGACCGGGTGCAGGTCCGCGCCGGAGAGGTGGAGTTGACCCGTCGGGGTGCCTTCCGCGTCGCGTTCCGGGACGAGTTCGCCTCGGGAGGTCAGGGCCCGGAGGAGGGGGTCGGCGGGCCGGGCGAGGTCGGGGGCCGCCAGGCGCGCGTCCAGGAGGATTGCCGCCTCGTGAGCGGTGTTGGGGAGGGCGGGGCTGGTCGCCCGGAAGAGCGCGGGCGCACCTGAGGGTCCCGGCTCGGTGATCTCCACCCGCATCTCCGGCCCCACGAACGTCACCACCCCCGCCTCCGCGAGCGCCAGCAGTTGTTCGGCGCGCAGGGGCGGCGGGCCCGAGCTGAGGTAGGTGCCGAGGGTGAACTTGGACAGGGCGTCGCCTACTTGGTCGGCGGGCAGGTCGCCGGAGCGCCATAGTTCCTCGATGATCGTGCCGAGTCGTGCGAGCGCGTCGACCAGGGCGGTGGCGACGCCGCGCGCGGGTCCCGTACGGCTACGGAGGACGTCAGCGAGATGGCCGTGCAGTCGCTGCTGGAGATCGTCATTGCCCGTGAACCGCAGGCCGTCCAGGGGGGCGGTCAGGCGCTTCAGGTCGAGGCGGTCGGCCGGGTCGGGGACCGCCTCGCGGGCGAGTTTGGCCAGTCGTTCGGCGTCGGTGAGCAGCAGCGCGTACTGGGCATCGAAGTCGTCCCAGGTCATACGGGTGCGGTCGGGCTGTTCGGCGAAGAGCGCGCGGTAGTGGCACCAGGCCAACTCGGCCAGCACCAGCGGCCAGATGTCGCGGGTGAAGGAGGCGCCGGGACGGGCGAGCAGGGCGCGGCAGGCGGTGATGGTGGCGAAGCGCAGGGGCGGTGGGACCGGGGCCGGCGAGGGTGGGGCGGTGGGCGCCGGTTTCGGGGGGAGCGGGACGCCGCGGCGGGAGCCCGCGTAGAGGCGGGGCTCGCGGCCGGACGGCAGATAGCGCAGGCGGCCGTCGGGGGTACGGTCGTAGCGGCCGCCGCGGCCCTCGGTCAGCAGTGCCAGGCAGTCGATGAAGACCAGGCCCAGTCCGCGGACGAGGACCGGTGCGCCGGGCGGTATCCGGTCCAGTGCGTCGGGGTCGGCGGGGCCGGGGCCGATGCGGGTCAGGCCCGGTGGGGCGGGTTCGGCGAGGGCCTGGGTGTGGCCCTGGGCGAGGACCACCCGGTCGGCGAGGATGGGCGGGTGGCCGGAGTCGAGGATCACCTGCTGGCGACGGCCGGAGGGCGAGTTCCCGTCCGGATCGGTACGCCGTAGGTCGACCGCGCGTGCACGGTGGAGGAACAGCCGGACGGACGTGGGCCGGTCGCGGGTCACCGTTGCGAAGAAGTGGCGTAGATAGCGGCCCTGGTCGCGGCGGGCGGCGTAGGCGCCGTCGTGCAGCGGGGCGTCGAGCCAGTCGGCGGTGGTGGGGCCGGGGCGCGGCGGGCCGGCGCAGGTGACGCTCTCGTCGGGGTACATGGTGACGTGCTCGGCGGCGGAGTTCATCCACAGCAGGCCGGGCTGGTCGGTGCGCCAGGTGCGGCCGGCGCCCGGAGGGTACGGGTCGACGAGGTGCAGGTCCAGGGGGCGGTCGCCGTACAGGGCGGGGACGTTGGCGAGGATCCGTTCGACGATGGAGGCGCCGCGGGGACCGCAGCCGATGACGCAGAGGGAGCGGGCCGGGCCCGTGGGGCTGTTCAACTGGCCTCCGTCCGTAAGGCTTTCAGACCTCCGTCCCCGAACAACAAAGGGCCCGGTGGTCCCGCGCCGAGGCGCGGGCCACCGGGCGCCGGGTCAGCAGCCGGTGCTGACGGTGGAGCCGAGCGCCTGGGCCTCACGCTCGCCCGGCACCTCCAGGCCCTGAAGGTCCATGATGGTCATTGACGACACCTCCCTTCCGTTGTCCGGTCCCGATGTGTACCGTGCGTACTGGACACCGAACTCGGTGTCAGCAGCCGCCGCTGACGGTGGAGCCGAGCGCCTGAGCGTCACGCTCGCCCGGCACCTCCAGACCCTGAAGATCCATGATGGTCATTGACGACACCTCCCTCCGGGGGAGTGGCAGTGACAGTGGACAGCGGTACTGACGTGCCAGGTGCCATGCGGGGCACCTGGAGCCCCGGGCTCGTGCACAGCGGTGCACGGGCCGCCGGGCGCCGCGTCAGCAGCCGGTGCTGACGGTGGAGCCGAGCGCCTGGGCCTCACGCTCGCCCGGCACCTCCAGACCCTGAAGATCCATGATGGTCATCTACGACACCTCCCTTCCGTCGTCCGTAGTGGCCGCCGCCCCGGACGGGGCGGTGGTGGCGCGCTCCGGGACGGCCGAGTGAACGGCCGCGGCGGACCGCGGGTCGGTGAGGAACGGGAGCAGCTCGGTGCCCCGTTCGGCGGCGGCGAGGGCCAGCAGTACGCCGGCCCCGCCGGTGGCCACGTCCATGGAGATCCGGGCCCGGCCGTCACAGGGGAAGACCGTCGCGCCGTTCAGCGTCATGGCGTGCTGGTGGAGATTGGCCAGGTGGCGGTGCAGCTGCCGTGCGGCGGTCGCCGCGGGCAGCGGGACGTGCGCGCGCAGGGTGGCCAGGGTGCCGATGAGGCCGGCGCGGCCGCCCCACAGGCCCGATTCGATGGTGAAGTCGCAGGAGCAGGCCCGCAGCAGGCCCGGTAGGGCCTCGCGGATCCGCGTGTCGTCGCGGTGGCGGAGGACTTCGGCGGCCACCAGGGCGATGCCGGCGCTGCCGTTGTCCAGGTAGGGCAGCAGACGGAAGCCCTCGTCGACGTGGAGGGTGTCCTGCGGGCCCGGCGCGCAGCGGTCCAGGTCGCGGTGGACGGCGCGGAGCGCCTCGTCCAGGAGGGCCGGGTCGCCGGTGGCCTGATGGGCGCGGAGCAGGAACAGCGCCGGGCCCGACCAGCCGTACATCAGTCCGCCGGCGTGGGTGGAGCCGCGCCGGCGCTTGCGCTCGACGGGTTCGCGGCGGGCCGCGGTGAGCCGCTCGGTGACGCGGTCGGCGAGGTCGAGGGCCTGGCGGCGCAGGGCGTCGTCGTCCAGGGCGTCGGCGAAGTGCAGCAGGTTCAGGCCGACGCCGGACAGGCCGCGGTAGAGGCTGGGGCAGTGGCGTACGGGGAGTCGGCCGGCGGCCCGGTCGAGGGCGCGCAGGGACGCCTCGTTCTCGCCCAACTCCCGTAAGACGTAGGCGATGCCGTGCAGTCCGTCGTAGAAGCCGGTGCGCTCGGCGGGGACCCGGTCGACGGCGGCGCGCAGCCAGGCCGTGCCCTCCTCGTCGTGCTCCCCGAGGACGGTGTGCCGGGCCCACAAGACGCCGGCCGCGCCGTGTGCGAAGCCCGCGCCGCCCTCGGCGAACTGTGCGAAGTCGCCGGGGTAGAGCCGGTCGGGGCGGTGCGGGGTGGCGCTGTCGCGCAGCCCGCGGCCGATCGAGGCCAGCACGTCGGGCGGCGGGAACGGGCCTTGGACGCTGCGGATCTTGGCGGTGGTGTTGTCGTTGGGGGCGAGCTGCGGGGCCAGCCGGGACACCAGGTGGCCGGGGAGGCCGAACCGCCGTGCCGCGGTGTCGAGCAGCGCCGGCGCCTTGTCGGGGGCCAGGCCGCCGAGCGCGGCGAGCGGCAGGAACAGCCACAGCGCGATGGCGGCCAGCGCGTAGTGGTCGCCGTCCGCGCCGGTGGCGTCGGCCCGGTGGAAGCCCGGGGCGCCGAGGCTGCTGGGGGTGGCCCGGTCGACGTCGTCGGCCACCTCGAAGTCCAGGAGCACGGGGATGTCGCCGGGCTGGATGATGAAGTTGCCCGGGTGCAGGTCGCCGATGCGCACGCCGCGTCCGTGCACCGAGGCGATCAGCGCCTCGATCCGGCCGAACAGGGCCAGGGCGCGGTCCCGGTGGGCGGCCACGGCCGCCTCGTCGGGCTCGGGAACGGTCAGCGGGTAGACGCCGGCGAGCCAGGACTGGAAGTCCTGTCCCTCGATGTCCTCCAGGACCAGGAACAGGTGGTCGCGGACCTGGAGGGTGCCGAAAGTGCGCGGGATGCCGGGCAGTCCGGCCAGCTTCGTCAGGATGCGGTGCTCGTGGGCGAGCCGGCTGACCGCGTCCCGGCCGACGCCGTCCGTACCGGAGTAGGGGCGGCCCTCCTTGAGGACGACGCTGCGCTGCCCGGCACCGAGGGCCTGGTCGCCGACGGGCTCGGCGCGGTAGACGCCGCCGCCGTGCGAGAAGTGCAGCGCCCCGGTGATCCGGTACGGGAAGTCGTCCACGGTCTGGCGGGCGGCCAGCGAGTCCTTGAGGACGTCGGGCAGCGCGACCCAGTCCGGGGTGTGGAAGACGGGGGTGCGGCGGTCCGGCTCCAGGGAGCCGTCCGGGCGCCGCAGTGCGGTGACCAGGTCGCCGTCGGCGTCTTCCATGTAGAAGGTGCGGAAGCCTCCGTAGCGTACGTAGAGCGGGCCCTGCCGGAAGCGCAGATCGGTCAGGACGTACGGGCCGGGGCGGCCCCCGACGATCGCGTCCAGCCCTTCGAGGGTGCGGGCCAACTCGGCCTCGTCGGCCGGGTAGACGGTCAGCAGCTTGCCGGCGGAGGAGCGTTGGGCGTACTTGCGGCTCAGGGCGCGCAGGACGTTGGCGCTCTTGAGGTACTTGAAGGTCAGGCCGTGGCGGGTGCAGTAGGCGGCGACGTCGGCGATGGTGCGGGGGGCGTCGTCGGGGGCCGCGCTGATGTGGATCTTCCAGCCCTGGTCGGGGAGTCGGTCCTCGGGCGGGCGGCAGAAGGCCCAGGCCTCGTTCTCGTCGTGCGTCCAGCCGTCGGGGAGGGGCGGGGCGGGGAAGCGCGTGGCTTCCAGGTCCCAGTTGCCGGGCCAGTCGAAGAAGGTGCGGTCGGCCAGGGCGAAGCTCTCGGCGCCGTCTCTCATGCGGCACCTCGGGCGGATGCGGGGCCGTTGGCCTCTTCGGACGCTGTGGGCGCTGTGGGCGCTGTGGGCGCTGTGGGCGCTGTGGGCGCTGTGGACTGTATAGGCACTGTGGCCTCTGCTGGCGCCGTGGTCTCTGTGGGCGCCGTGGTCTCTGTGGTCCTGGTGGAGTCGTTCAGGTAGGCGGTCAGCGCGGTGCGGCGGCCGGCCGTCGACAGATGCTCGGCCAGGATGGCGCGGGCCTGGGTCTTGTCGTCCTCGGAGACGAAGTCGTCCAGCCCGACGTTCAGTACGCGGTTGTCGTCGCTGGGCTTGAGCGAGGCGTAGTGCTCGTCGCGGAGCAGGCCCCACACGATCGCGTCGTGGTACTGGCCGTCGAGGTAGCAGTGGTCGCGCAGGATGCCTTCGACCGTGAACGGGGTCTTGGTCATCAGCCGGATGATGCCCTTGTTGTAGCCGGCGGTGGTGACCTGCACCCGGTGCGCGTCGAGCTGGTGGAAGAGGTAGTCGACGAGCAGCACCACGGCCTCCGCGCCGTAGCCGCGGCGCCACAGCTCGGGGGAGCCGATCGCGCCGCCGACGGTGAAGCCGCCGATCCGGCCGGAGCGCTGATAGCTGACGGTGCCGATGCGTTCGCCGTCCTTCGTGCGGATCACCAGGTGGTGGACCCGCCCCGAGCGGTTGGCCTGCTCGACCTCGGCGGCGCCCAGCAGCTCCCAGTCACCGCTGAGCACGGCCGCCGGCGAGCCTGGCCGCAGCCAGGAGGCGATCGCGGCCCAGTCGTCGTCGCCGGGCCATTCCAAGGTCACCAGTCGTCCCTGCACGGTGCGTCTACCTCCTCGGTGGTGTCGTGGATCTCGGTGGCGTGGATCGGGGGGTGCGGTGCAGCGGGAGCCGGGCGCCTCACGCGGTGTGGCGCTTCAGTACGAGGACGGCGTTGTGGCCGCCGAATCCGAACGAGTTGCTCAGCACCACGTCGCCGTCCCAGTCGCGGGCGCCCTTGACGACCAGGTCGAGGTCTTCCTCGTCGGGGTGGTCGCAGTTGCGGATCGGTGGGATCCGGCGGTCCCGTAGCGAGAGCACCGCGGCGGCGGCCTCGGCGGCACCGGAGGCGCCGAGCATGTGCCCGGTCATGCTCTTGACGGCGGTGACCGGCGTACGGCGTAGGTGGTCGGGGCCGAACACCTCGCGCAGGGCGGCCGCCTCGATGCGGTCGTTGAGGACGGTGCCGGTGCCGTGCGCACTGATCTGTCCGACGTCCTCGGGGGCGCAGCCGGCGTCGTCGAGTGCGCCGCGCATCGCGCGGACGGCGCCGGCTCCGGTGGGGTCGGGGGCGGTGGCGTGGTGGGCGTCGGTGGTGGCGGCGTAACCGGCCACCTCGGCGAGGATCCGGGCGCCGCGGCGTTCGGCGTGCCCGGCCTCCTCCAGGGCGAGGACGGTGGCGCCGACGGACATCACGAAGCCGTCGCGGTCCCGGTCGAAGGGCCGGCTGGCGCCTTCGGGGTCGTCGTTGCGGCGGGAGAGGGCCCGGGCGTTGGCGGTGCCGGCCAGGTCGACGGCGGTGAGCGAGTCGTCCGTGCCACCGGCCAGCGCGAGGTCGGCGCGGCCGCTGCGGATCAGGGCGGCCGCCTCGCCGATGGCCACCGCTCCGGTGGCGCAGGCCGCGGAGACCGCGTGACTGGGGCCGGCGATCCCGTACTTGATGGACAGCAGGCTGGTCGGGTGGTCGATGGCGGTGAGTACCGAGTGGTACGGGGAGACGCGGCGCGGGCCGTGCTCCTTCAGTACGTCGTACTGCTGCTGGATCGCGGGGGCGGCGCCGTAGCCGGAGCCGATGACCGCGGCGAAGCGGTGCGGGTCGATGCCGGCCGGCGGTTCCAGGCCGGCGGCGCGCAGCGCCTGGGCCGCGGCGACGACCGCGTACTGGGTGAAGGCGTCGCTGCGCCGGGCCTCCTGCGGGGTGAGGTGGCCGGTCGTGTCGAATCCGGTGAGGTCACCGCCGATACGGACCGGGAGGCCGGAGGCGTCGAAGCGGGAAAGGGCGCGTACCCCGCTGCGGCCGGCGAGCAGAGCGGCCCAGAAGTCCGCGGTGGTGTTTCCCACGGGGGACACCACGCCGCAGCCGGTGACGACAACGCGCCGCCGATCCGTGCGTAACTCCATGAAACCCGCCTCCTGATTTTCAGCCCCTGTTGTCGCGCCGGGGCGTCCTCATGACCAGAAACATGACAGGGGAGTCATTGGGTTGTCAACAGGTCGGTCTGCGGAGAGTCAGGTGAGCGCTCTCATCGGAGGTGCGGTGCGGGCGGTCACCAAGCCACGTACCAGCGAAAACGCTCTCAGGCGCGTGACTTGTAGAGTCATGAAAATTGACTATGGGGTCCCTGGGGAGGGATCGAGAGGGCCGGGTTGGTCGGCCGGGGGCGGTGTCCGTCGCGGCCTGGTTGCCCGGTCGGGCGCACGGCCGCGTGGCGGGAACCGGCGGCCTGTGGCGACCGGTGGCAGCTGGTGGCAGCCAGCGTCCGGGCCCCTCGTCGGCGCTCGTCGCCCCCGGCAGGGCCCGGTGTACATAGAAAGTGACAGACGGCGGGGCGGAAAGTGCCTACCTGCGGATGATCCGAATGCCCCGGTCGACCGGGACGCTGGTCCGTACAACCGGCTCCGCCCGCTTGCGCGGGGCCCCGCCTCAAGGGACGAGGGAACTCATGAAGGGTATTGCGGTAGGTATTGTTCTGGCGATCGTCGGCCTGATCATGTGGCTGACCACAAAGGAAGTGGAGACGCCGTACGTCTCGCTTTCCAAGGTCGGGCTGGTGCTGGCGATCGTCGGTGGCGCGGAGGCCTTGTTCGCGCTACTGGGGCTGGGAAAGAAGGCCAATAAGTAATTGCGCATTGCGCGCAATAACGGCATTTGCGTCGCCTGGGCACATGGGGCCGGGCGGTCGTCAGCCCCGCTTTTCGAGGAGGTCCGCCAGCCGTTCCCGGGCCCGCTCCGCGTGCCGGTACGCCTGGGCCCGGCGGAACAGCTCCGCGGAATACCGGAAGTGCCCGGCCGCCCTTTCCCGGTCCCCCGCCCGCTCACACGCCGCCGCGATCTCCAGGAGCGCGGCGGCCTTCTCATGGCGGCGGCCGGTGTCGGGCAGCGCGGCCACCTCCGCGCCCAGCTCCGCCAGCCGGCCCCGGTCGCCGGCCGCCTCCGCGTACACCGCCTGCGCGGTCGTCAGCCACAGCGGGAAGCCCGGCTCCTGGGCCACCGAGGCGACGACCAGGCCGCGTTCGACGATGCTGTGGGCCGCCGCCGTCTCGCCGCGGTCCAGCAGCAGCAGGGCGTAATGCCCGTTGATCTTCTCCCAGAGTGGGAAGCCGGCGGCCGGGGTGACCCGGCGGGCGCACTCACCCAGTAGCGCCGCGGCGCGCTCCGTCTCGCCCCGGTCGCGCAGGTCGAGCGCCCGGTGCAGATCGATGACGGCCCGCGGCCCCGGGAACACGCCGTCCGCCGGGGGCCGGCCGTGATCGGTGTCGGGTGCCCAGTCGGGGCAGCCGCTCCAGTAGGCGCAGCGGGTGAGCACATCGAGGACGAGCAGCGAGTGGAATCCGGTGCCGGGGTGCCGGTCGGCGCATTCGAGGGAGCCGGTGAGCGCGTAGCGCAGGCCGTCCTGGACCCGGCCGGCCGACTCCAGCAGGTCCGCGAGCGCGACCAGGGCCCGCAGCCGGGCCTCGGCGTACGGCGCGGGGGCGAGCGCGTCCAGCATCCGCAGCAGGACCTCGGCGCCCTCGTCGGCGCGGCCGAGGGTGCCCAGTATTTCGGCAATGGCGAGCTGCGCCTCGGTAAATACGTCGTCCTGCCGGCCGGCCGGATCACTCTCGGCCAGTGCGCGGAATTCCGACAGCGCCCCCTCGGCGTCGCCGCCCTCCCATTGCCGGCGGGCCGCCACCAATCGTCCGACCAGGTCGAGCCTGCGCACCCGGCCGGGGCTTTCCACCGGCTCACCGGCCGCGGATATTTCGTCCACCCCGACCCCGAGGCGGGCCGCCAGGATCCTGAGTGCCCGGCCACTGGGAATGCGCTTACCGCGTTCGACGAGCGAGATGTAGCTGGACGACATTTCGGACCCGGCAAGGTCGTGCTGTGTCATTCCCGCGCTGACCCGAAGCTCTTTGATCCGCCGCCCGGTGTCCGCCAGCTCAGGCATTCGACAAACCCTCCGGATTTCAACGGTGGATGACTCCTGCCGGCTGCACCAAATCGGCGAGTCACAATGAGTGCTGGGCACTTTACCAACGAGTCAAGAAGAAGTCGACCGAAGTTTTGATTCCTTCACCGGTCTTCACCAGGGCTACCGAGATCATTTCGCCGACTAGGGCCTGGCCGATGGGTCGGGGTCGGAAAGGCCTCGACCGGGACCGGAAAACCGGCCGTCGAGTACACCGAACTGTGTGCGCCGGATCCCGGGGTCAACCTTTCGATGTACTACCCCACGGCGATGCCCGGGCCCGCCCTGACGTGGTCGGATGAAGCCCTCACCACCCCTTCACCGCCGGAACCTGCGGAGGCACCCTCCATGACGCAGCCCCAACGCCCCGATCTGCACAAGGATCCGGCCTCCCCGCCCGCCGCCGGCACCTCCTCGCGTGCGGTACTGGCCTCGGACGCCGAGCGCGAGGACATGGTCGAACGGCTCAGGGAGGCCACCGCGGAAGGCCGGTTAACCCTGGAGGAACTGGCCGAGCGGTCCGAGGCGGCGTATCTGGCGCGCACCCGCGAGGAGTTGCTGTCCATCGGCGAGGACCTGCCGCATGTGACACCCCCGGAGTCGGCCGGCTCCGAGACCGGACAGCGCACCTTCCGCGCCCTGTTCGGCGACCTCGTCCACCACAGCCCCTCGCTGACGCACGGCATCGAGGCCACCGCGGTCTTCGGTGACGTCACCCTCGACCTGTGCGCCTCGCCCGCGCCACCGACCGGCGAACTGACCATCACCGCCCGCGCGTTGATCGGCGATGTGCATCTCCTCCTCCCCGAGGGCGTGCGGGTCGAGATGAACTGCGGCAACGTCTTCGGCGATGTACGCGATCTGACCCGGGCGCACTCCGGCCCGGAGGCCGTCACTCCGCGCGTGCGGATCACCGGCTCCGCCGTCCTCGGCGACATCGTCGTCGCCCACCCCAGCTCCGACCGGCGCACCTACTGGCAGAAGTGGCTCGACGAGCGCCGCGGCCGGGCGGCCTGACCGGAGGGGAAGCCGTGACGTCGTATCGGGCCCTGCCCCGCACCGCGCCGCCGGCGGACCTCGCCGACGAGGGCCGGATCGGCCTGCGGGCCACGGCCCGGCACACCGGCGCGCTGGTCCGCCGCAATCTCCTGCAGATCCGGCAGAACCCGTCGTCGATGACCGACGCCCTGCTGATGCCGATCGTGCTGACGGTGCTGTTCGTCTTCGTCTTCGGCGGCTCGATCGGCGGCTCCCACGCGCAGTACACCGCGTTTTTGATGCCGGGGCTGATGGTCATCCTCGGGATGACCATCGCGATGGCCGTCGGCCTCGGCGTCAACGACGACTTCCGTACGGGCGTGATGGACCGCTTCCGTACGATGCCCATCGCCCGCTCCTCGGTGCTGCTGGCCAAGGTGGTGGTGGAGACCGGCCGGATGCTGGTCGCCATCGCGGTCCTGCTGCTGGCCACCGCGGTGCTCGGCTTCGACTTCAGCGGCCGCTGGCCGGGCGTACTGGCCGCGATCGGCCTGACCACCGTCTTCGGCACCTCGCTGATCTGGACCTTCATGCTGTTGGGCCTGACGCTGCGCACCGCACAGTCGATCCAGGGCCTGTCGGTGCTGGTCCTGACGCCGCTGCAGTTCGGCTCCTCGATCTTCGTCTCGCCGGCCACCATGCCGGACTGGCTGCGGGCCTTCACCCGTGTCAACCCCCTGACCCATATGGCCGACGCGGCCCGCGGACTCGCCTTGGGCGAGGGCCCGGTGGCCGGCCCGGTGACCTGGACGCTGGTGTGGTCGCTGGGCCTCACGGCGGCCACCGCGCCACTGGCCGTCGCCAAGTTCCGCACCAAGACCTGACACCGATCCGTACGGAACGTGGTGCATCCCCGTGCACGCCCCCGGCGTGGCACCCACCGTACGAAGAAGCCGTGACCCGGCCCCCTCCCGGCCACCCCCGGGCCAGAGGGAGCCGGGTCACGCGAACGTCGGCAGGCGAAAGTCGGCACGTGAATGTCGGCCGGGCCTCCGAACCTCCGGGCCTCCGAGCCTCCGGGCCTCCTGGAACCGGGGAACCGGGGAATCGGCGAACGCATGCGGGCTCCGGGAATACCGCCTCGGCTCCCCACGTTGTGGCCCCGCAGGGGGCCCTCGCGTCCCCTACGGGTTCTGTTCCCCCACACCTCAGGGCCTCCCCGCCCCCGCCCCCTCGGACAAGCCCCGCCCCCCGAGGGGAAGCCCCCTAAGGCTGTGCGCCCTCCCGCTCGGGGAAGTCGCCCGCCGAACCGGTCATCCCCGGTGGGGTGTCGGTCAACGCGACCGCCACCTCGACCACCGCGGTGGTCCCCGCGGCGACCCGGCGCCAGGCGTCCGCCAGTGCGGCGGGCAGTTCGTCGGCGGTCGTCACCCGCCGGTAGCCGAGGCCGTACGCGCCGGCCAGGCCCTCGGTGCCGGTGGGGCGGGGCGTGGTGAAGGCGAAGCGCGAGGTCGGGCCGGAGACGCGGTCGAGGTTGGACTGGAGCCAGCCGTAGCCGCCGTTGTCGAGGACGACGTAGAGGACGGCGGCGCCCGCGTCGGCCACGGTGGGCAGTTCGCCGCGGAACAGGTTGAACGCGCCGTCGCCGACCACCGCGACCACCGGCCGCCCGGCCGGCTCGGCCAGCCGTACGCCGACGGCGGCGGCCGCGCCGAAGCCCAGCGGCGTCTGCTCGCTGGGGACCACGGAGCCGCCGCCGGCGCCGAGCGCGTAGTGCGGGAAGAAGTACGACCACATGTCCTGCAGGCCGTTCTCCTGGACCAGGACCCGGTCGGCGGGCACGGCGCGGTCGAGGGCCGCCAGCACCCGGGCGACGGGCACGGTGCCCTCGGGCGCCGCCTTCGCGGCCGCCTCCGCCCGGTCGGCGGCGCGCCGCGCCAGCGCGGCCTTCGCCGTGCGGACCCGCTGCGGCCAGTGGCCACCCGGCCGGTGGCCGGCCAGCAGTTCCGCCCAGCCGTCCACGATCCGTCCGGCGTCCCCGAGGACATACGCCCCGGGCCGCTCCATGACCAGGCTCTCTTCGCCCAACACGGCTTGGATGACCGGGAGTTGTCCGGTGCCGTCCGGCCAGCCGAAGGTGGCGGTCTCCTCCAGACGGCTGCCCAGCGCGATGACCAGACCGGCCTCGCGCCACAGGGCGTCCATCGGGGCGACGGTGTAGAGGCCGCTGACGCCGCAGTAGAGGGGGTGGTCCTCGGCGACGGTGCCGCGGCCGGAGGCGGTGGTGAAGATCCCGGCGCCGAGCCGCTCGGCGAGCCGCTCGATGCGGCGGCCGGTGTTGCGGTGCCGGGCGCCGCCGCCGACCAGCAGCAACGGCCGTTCGGCGGCGGCGATCCGCTCCGCGGTGGCGGTCAGCGCGACCGGGTCGGGGGCCGGCCGCTGGGGCGCGGCCGGGCGCCAGGGCCCGCTGCGGGCGACCGGCTCCGCCGCGACCTGCTCGGCGAGCTCCAGGTAGACGGGGCCCGGGGTGCCGTTGACGGCGACGGCGGCGGCCTTCTCCAGCGCGGCGGGCAGCCGTTCGGCGTGGTCGACGCGGGTCGCCCACTTCACGTACGGGCGGACCGCGGTGAGCTGGTCCAGCTCCTGGAAGGCGCCGGTGCCCAGCCGGTCGAGCCGGGTGCCGTCGGCGATCAGGATCAGCGGTGCGGCGGCCGAGCGCGCCTCCAGGACGCCGGTGAGCGCGTTGGTCAGTGCCGGGCCCTTGCCGATGACACAGACCCCGGGGCGGCCGGCGGCGAGCGCGTAACCGGTCGCCATGAACACGGCGTTGCGCTGGTCGCGGCAGAGCACCACGGTGGTGTCGGACGGCTCCAGCTCGCCGAGCAGCGCCATGTCGTCGCCGGGCAGCCCGAAGACCGCCGTGGTGCCGAGGTGGCGGAGGTGGTCGGCGATCGCGGCCCAGGCGGTGGGGTGGGTCCGTGCGGTCATCGGCCGCCTCCCGGGCGGTGGGCGGCTACGGCCTTGGAGAGCAGTACGGGCTCGGCGTGCAGTTCCCGGCCGTCGGAGATGTAGTTGGCCATCCGCCCGTAGCCGCCGAAGGGGGCGTTGCCGTCGTCGATGGACATCAGGGTGGTGTCGAGGGTGACGGTGGTGCGCCGGCGCAGCGCCTCGACGAGGGCGGGGGCGTGGCCGTAGACGCTGGAGCCCAGGGCGCGTTCGGTGAACATGCCGGTGGTGAGGGTCGCGGCGAGGGCGTCCTCGTCGCGGTAGCCGGCGACGTTGAAGATCGGGGCGAAGAACTCCGGTACGTGGGTGCGCGGGGTGACCTCCGTGCCGACGACGACGGTGGGGTCGAGGCGGCGGGCGCGGAAGTCGACGTGCCCGCCGTGCACGATCTCGCCGCGGTTGCCGGCGAGGAACTGCGCGCCGTCCGCGAGCGCGCTGTCGTAGAAGATCGGCCCGAAGTCGGCCTCGGGGTCGGTGTACGGGCCGTAGCGCAGGCCCTTGAGCTCCCTGACCAGGGCGTCGACGAACGGGTCGAGCAGCGACTCGTGGACGCTGAAGAGGTCGGGGCCCAGGCAGTCCTGGCCGGTGTTGAGGACCCGGATGGCGATCGCGTCGCGGGCCGCCTGCTCGGGGTCGGCCCCGGGGGCGACCACGAACGGGTTGACGCCGGAGCCGAGGAAGACGAACAGCTGGCCGGGGGAGAGCTGGGCGCGGATCTGCTCGGCGTTGGCGTAGGCACCGGTGAAGACCACGACGTCGGCGGGGAGTACGTGGTCGTGCAGGAACTCGCGCTGGCTGGCGCCGGTGAGGGTGATCGGCAGGCCGTGCCGTTCGGCGAGCAGGGTGTGCAGCCGGCGCATCTGGTCCTTGACGCGGCTGGAGGGGCGGAAGACCAGGCGGTCGGTGTAGAGGGCGGGTACCAGGAGGTAGAGGGCGTAGGAGTAGAGGATGACGTTCGACGGCATGAAGGCGGCCAGGCGGGGGACCCGGCCGGGCCGGTGGGCGGCCACCTCGTCCAAGGCCCCGTCGAGGGTGGCGACGGTCGACTCGATCTCGTAGCGCGCGGCGCGGTGGGTGGAGATCTCGCACAGCAGGTCGTGCACGGTGCCGGTGTCGTTCACCAGGAAGTCCCGGACCCGGTGCACGGCCGCCGCACGTCGGCGCTCGATGCTGCCCTCCGGCTCGGCGGCCACGGTCGGCCATGCGGGAGCGGAGCTCATATGTCCCTCCTCGGGGCGTAGTCCATGGAGGGTCAGCGTCAGCCAATTGTCATTTATTGTCAAGCAAAGTCAATGCACTCGACTAGCCCATGTGACAAGCGGTGCCAGTCCTGGCTGCCGCCCGGCGCCCACCACTCCCCCGATCTCCCTGCGCGAGGACCTCGAACCGGCCTCTCATCTGTCGCAATACCCGCACCGAGGCAAGGGGAATACCGACCTCCGAGCATGACAAAAAGTGACTCCTCGACCGGGGGAAGGTCGCCCGCGGGCGCCCCCGCGCGGGCGCCCGATGAGTAGACTCCCCGTCATCTGGCTCCCTCCGTACGGAGCCGTCCACAGAGCGTCACTGTCCGTCCCCCCAACTCAACTGCGAGCGATTTTCTTGGTGATTGAGCAGCCTGCTTTCGGGAAGCGAGTGCGGGAGGTCCGGCGCGCTCAGGGTCTGTCCCAGGGGGACCTCGCCGGGGACGATCTCTCCCCCAGCTATGTCTCGCTGGTCGAGAACGGCCGCAGAATCCCGAGCGCCAAGATCGCCCGATCCATCGCCGAACGGCTCGGCACGACGGTCGAGGCGCTCAGCGCCACCGAGGATGCCGGGGACCGGCTCGCCCAGCGCCTGGGCCTGGTAGGCGAGTTGGTGGCCGCCCGCGCCAGTTCGCTGGCCGGCGACTGGCCGGCGGCGCGGCGCCAGCTGGAGTCGGTGGTGGAGCAGGCCGGGGCCGATCAGGACGAGGTGCGCTGGGAGGCGCACTGGGAGCTGGCCGGCGTCCTGGGCCGGCTCGACGAACCGGAGCGCCATGAGGCCGCCCTGCGCCGGCTGCTGGACGACCCGCTCACCCGCTCCGCCCCGGTGCTGCACGCCCGGGTCGCCGTCGAGCTCTCCCAACTGCTGCGCTGCGCGGGCCGCCTCTCGGACGGCGTGCGCTACGCGGAGGAGGCGGTGCGGGTCACCGGCGAGCTGGAGTCCGGCCGCCCGGAGCGGGCGCAGGCCAGGGTGGCGCTGCTGTCCGCGTCCGTCGACAGCGGGGAGTGGAACCGCGCCGAGCAGCTCGGGGCGGAGCTGGGCGAGGAGATCGCGAGCCTGCCGGCCGGTGAACTGCGGGCGAGCGCCCTGTGGGCGGTGGCCGGTGCGCGGTATCTGGGCGGGCAGGCGGACCGTGCGCTGGAGCTGTTCGCCGAGGCGGAGCAGCAGTTGGCCGCGACGGACGGCGTACGGCTCCGGCTGCGGCTGGCCCGGGCCCGTACGCTGCTGGCGCTCGCGGCGGGTCCGGCCGACGAGGCGGACGCCCTGATGGCGCGGGCCCGGCAGGCCGCGGCGCTGGTCGACACCCCGTCCGGCGGGACCTGGCTGGCCCTGCTGGAGACGGCCGCGGCACTGCGCCACAACGACGCCATGGCGGCCGCCGAGCACGCCGCCTCGATCGACCTCGGCGCCGGTGAACTCCCGCCCCTGGACCGCGCCCGCTGTCTGCTCCATCTGGCCCGCGCCCATCGCGCCGACCGCTCCGAGGAGGCCGCGGAGGCCGATTTCAAGCTGGCCGCCGAGGGGTACGAGCAGGCCGGCGCCTTCCGGCTGGCGCTGGAGAGCTGGCGTGAGCTGAGCGCCGGCGGCCGCACGGGCGAGGGGCCGGATCCGCACGCGGTGCTGATGCCGTAGGGGGCGTCTACCCGAGCCGGCGCCGGACGGCCGGCCTACGGCGTCACGTCTTCGGCTGCGCCTCAGGGGAGTCGGGCTGCCACATGCGCACGCCGGGTGCGGGAGCGGTGGTGGCCGCGCAGGCCACCGTCTGCGGGCCGGCGGGCAGATCGTGGACGTAGGCGACGCCGCCGGGGTGTGCGCGGGACGCCGGGATCACGACCTTGCCGTCCCGCGCCTCGCTCAGCGCGTCGATCTCGTCGACGGTGGCCAGCCCGCCCGGTCCGGTCAACCGCAGGGCCGCTTCCTTACGGGTCCACAGCTGGGCCAGCCGGTGCGCCCGCCGGTCCGCGGGCACCTCCTGGATGTGCCGGCGTTCCGACGCGGTGAAGGGGAGCAGCAGATCGCGGACGGGGCCGGATGGAACGGTGTGCACGGACAGGGCCACCGGGAGGTCCCGCATCAGGGCGAGGAGTTGCCGTCCGGGGTCGGCGGTGATGCCGAGGCAAAGGCGGGCGCCCGGGGGCCAGCCGGTGCCGGTGGGCGGTTCGGCGAACGCCGGCCGGCCGAAGCCGTCTCGGATCACCGGAATATCGCGTGGGGGACAATGCAGTAATCGACCGAGAAAGGCCGTCAAACAGTCGTTCTCTCGAATATCGCCGGTCGTGGGCGAGAAGATATGTAAACCGCCGTCGGCTAATTCAGGGGAGCGGGCGGGGTCCCAACTTCCGTACCAGTCGGGTGGGTTGGCCGTGTCGCGCGGGCCCTCGGCGTGACCGCTGCCGCCGCTTGCGCTGCCGTCGTCGCGGCCGTTGTCATGGTTGAGTGAATGCACGCCATGGAAAGACTGGTCCCCCCGCATAGATCCCCTCGCACCATGTCTCCTTTCCGCGGACCGTCGTATCCGGGAAAGCAGTGCAGTGAGTCGATTTGGTTTTCCCTCCGGAGATCCTCAAGGTAGCCCTGGCCTATGCCTGCGTCAACAAGTGACGACCGGAAATCAACTTCGGTTTACTCGCGGGCATTACCAGATTTCGCCATGTCGAGCCCTCGTCAGGGGGCCGCCTTCTCCGGTTCACGGCGACGGGAGCGCCGGGTGATCTGCGGCCTTTCCGGGGGGTGCGCGGCGGGCGGGCCGCCGATACGCCAAGGAGAAGGGGGACACTGACTTTTATTCATGCGCCTGGGGCAAAGCTGCTCCTGCCGGACGGGCGGCCCGGCAGGAGCGCGCCGATCGGGTACCGGGCGGTGTTCGCGGTGCCGCCGGGATCAGGACGCCAGCTGCTTCTCGACTCGTAGCACTATGTCCAAAACTGTGCGCATGTCCTTCATCTCCTCTTCGGGCAGCGCGATCCCGAAACGCTCCTCGGCGACGACGATGACCTCCGCCATCGCCAGGGAGTCCACGTCCAACTCCTCGACCAGGGACTTCTCCTCGGTCACCTCGGCCGGCAGGACGCCGGCCACCTCGTGCAGGATCTCGGCGAGTTGAACAACGATCTCTTCGCGGGTCGGGATGGTCACGGCGGTCACCTCTCTGCGGAACGGGGGAGTGCGTCACCGGTCGGCCGCGAGGCTCGGGGGTCGCACGGGAATCGCACGGGGTGTGAAGGCGTGCGGCGCACGGCGGCCGGGGCGGCCGAAGCCGGCGCGGTCCGAGGCGGTCCGGCGCTGGTTCGAGGCCATGCGCCTACACCACCGGCCGGAAGGCGTGACATCAGAGTCATTCCTTTGACTGCACTTGACAGTTCTAGTCAACTGGAGGTCCGATAGGTTGTCAATGACGATCTATCAAGACCAAGCCAGGACAATGCTTCTGAGTTATCTTCAGTGACTCTGAAGTCGATGACGAGTCAGACGGAGGAACCGCAATGGGCGGTCTGCTCGACGGAAAGCGGCTGGTTGTCACCGGTGTGATCACCGAACGCTCCATCGCCTACGCGGTGGCGCGGCTCGCCCAGGAACAGGGCGCCAAGATCGTCCTCACCGCGTACGGGCGGCCGAGCCTGGTGGCCCGGCTCGCCCGGCGGCTCCCGCAGGAGCCCCCTGTCGTGGAGCTGGACGTCACCGACGAGGCCCAGCTCGCCACGCTCGCCGACCGGGTCGGCGCCCACCTCGACGGGCTCGACGGTGTGCTGCACTCCGTCGCCAACGCCCCCGCGGCCTGCCTGGACGGCGGCTTTCTGACCGCGTCGTGGCGCGAGGTGTCCGCCGCGCTGCACACCTCGACCTACTCCCTGGTGGCGCTCACCATGGCCTGCCGGCCGCTGCTGCGCCCCGGCGCCTCGGTCGTCGGTGTGGACTTCGACGCCTCCCGCGCCTGGCCGGGATATGACTGGATGGGCGTCGCCAAGGCGGGACTTGAGGCCTGCTCGCGCTATCTGGCGCGCGACCTCGGCGGACAGGGCATACGGGCCAACCTCGTCGCGGCCGGACCGCTGCGCACCCTGGCCGCACGGGGCATCGGCGGCGACGGACCGTCCTTCGAGAAGAGCTGGGCGACCCGCGCGCCACTGGGCTGGGACCCCGAGGACGCAGGGCCGGTGGCCCGTACCTGCGTGGCCCTGCTGTCGGACTGGTTACCCGCCACCACCGGCGAGATCGTGCACGCGGACGGCGGCCGCCACATGATCGGCGACTGACGGCCGATGACGCAGCCCACGAGCCTGCGCTGCGGCCCGTACGCCATCGACCGGGAGCGGATCGCCGCCTTCGCCGCCGCGCTCGGCGACCCCCACCCCGCGTACACCGACCCCGACGCCGCACGCGCCCTCGGCCACCCGGACACCATCGCCCCGCCCACCTACCTCGCCGCCCTCGCCGCACGCGCCGAGGACGCCCTGCTCAGCGCACGGCCCCAGATCACCACCCTCGACGGCGCCGTGCACCGCTCGCAGTCGCTGCGCCACGCCCGCCCCGCACACGCCGGGGACACCCTCCACGCCACCGTCCGCCTCACCGAGGCCACCGCCCTCGCGGGCTGTGAACTGCTGACGCTGGACTGCGAGTTCCATGACGCGGCCGGCCTGTGGGTGGCCACCACCACCTCCGCACTGCTGTGCCGGGCCGCCACCGGCCCGCCTCCCGCCCAGCCCAGGCCGGGCAGAAGACGGCCCCGTCCCCCGCGCCCCCTCGACCCCACGGGATCGGAGCACCCATGACCGACACCATCGCCCCTCCGGTCGCCGCCGCCCGGCTCGTCGACGGGACCGCGCCCTCGCTCGGCGGTACCGGCCGGCTCGACGGACCGGCGCTCACCCGCCGGGTGCAGACCACCGCCCACGCCCTTGCCCGCCTCGGGCTCCGCTCCGGCGACCGGGTCCTGGTCCAGGGCGACAACAGCGTCGACTACGTCGTGACGCTGCTGGCCCTGATGCGGCTGGACACCTCGCTCATCCCGGTCGACCACCGGCTCTCCGGCGCCGACGCCACCGCGGCCGCCCGCCAGGCCCGCGCCCGCTGGCTGGTCACCGCCGCCGACCACGCCACCGGCTTCCCCGGCATCCCCGACCGGCGCGTCGTCCACTACCCCGGGCTCGCCGCCGACGCTCCGCCGCCGCCCCCGGCCGAGGTCGACCTGACGCCCTGGTTCCGCCGCCCCGACGCGCTGGTCCTGTGGTCCTCGGGCACCACCGGGCGCCCCAAAGGCATCGTCAAGCCCGGCCACGCGGTCCTCGACAACTCACTGCGCACCATCCAGGCCATGGGCTACCGCGCGGACGACGTCCTCGCCCCGCTGCTGCCGTTCTCCCACCAGTACGGGCTCTCCGTGATCCTGCTGTGGTGGCTGGCCCGCTGCACCCTGCTGGTCACGCCCTACCAGCGGCTCGACGCGGCCGTCACCCAGGCCGCCGCGCACGGCGCCACCGCCGTGGACGCCGCTCCCTCCACCTACCACTCGCTCCTGGGCGTGGTGCGGCGCCGGCCCGAGGTGCGCGCCGGGCTCGCGGGCGTCCGCCTCTGGGGCGTGGGCGGGGCACCGCTGCCCGCCCCGCTGGCGGAGTCCTTCCGCACGGCAATGGGCCGCCCGCTGCTGGACGGCTACGGCCTGACGGAACTCGGCAACGTCGCGCTGGCCACGCCCGACGCACCGCACGGCTGCGGGCGTCCGCTGCCCGGCGTGCGGCTGCGCGTGCTGCGCCCCGACGGCACCGCTGCCGACCCCGGCGAGCTGGGCGTCATCGAGGTGCGCTCCCCCGGGCTGATGGCCGGCTACCTCCAGGAGGACGGCTCGCTCACGCCCGTCGATCCGGACGCCTGGTATCCGACGGCCGATCTGGGCAGCGTCGACACCGAGGGAACCGTACGGGTGGTGGGCCGCAATCAGGCCGTGCACCGGCTGGGTTTCACGCTCTACCCCGAGAGCCTGGAGCGTCGTGCCGAGGCCTGCGGGCGCCCGGTCAAGGTGCTGGCGGTCGCGGACCAACGCCGCGGCAGCGCACTGCACTTCGTCGTCGCGGACCCCGAGGGCGAGGCTCCGCTCACCTGGCGCCGGCGGCTCGTCGAGCACCTCGCGGAGTACGAACAGCCCAACGCGGTTCATGTCGTGGGCCACTTCCCGCTCACGGCCAACGGCAAGCCGGACACGCGCGCGTTGCGTGCTCAGCTGGGGCTGGAGCTGGGAGTGGGTCCGGAACCGGTGCCCCGGCAGGGGGGCGGCCGCTAGAACTCCGGGCGCTGTGGGGGTGGTTCAGGTCTGTGGGTGTCTGCTGCTGCGTGACCGTGGGCGGCTCTGCGGGCGTTTCACGTGAAACATCTCGGAGCCTTCACCGGTTCTGTGGCCTGCTCTGCGTCCGGCTCTGCCCGGTTCTGTGCCCGGTTCTGCGTCCAGGGCGGTTTCCGGTCTCGTTCTCAAGAACTGCCGCTGACCGGCTCAGATGCTGCGGGTGATGGGCGTGTGACGACGGGCCGCCGGGATGACCGCGGAGCGCGCGTCCACGTCGGAGTGCAGCGCGGCGTCGACCGTTGCGGCGGGCAGCGGCTCCATGCCGCGGATGCAGCGGCTGCGCAGGCCGGGCGAGGCCCCGTGCGCCTCGGCGCTGATCCGCTGCTTGATCGTCGGCGGCAGCTCCGGCCGGGCGAACATCCGCAGGTTGGACGCGGAGGGGCCGATCACCGGCACGCCACGTGGTCCGGGCACGGTGGGCACGGCACGGGAGGCAGGCACCTTGCACGTGCCCGTTCCCGGGTCGTGGTCCGGCTCGGCGCGGTGCACCGCCTTGGGCGTCTCGTCGCCCGGGGCGTCGGAGTCCGCGTTCGCGTCGCCCAGGGTCCGCTCGTACAGCGCGGCGTCCCGGCGCGCAGCCGACGCCGCCGCGGAGACGCCCAGTGACGCCAGCAGCTTGCCCAGCATCGCCAGGCACACCGCCCAGAACTTCATGACCTTGGTCGCAGCCATGGTCCCCTCGCTTTCGATCTGGATCTGCCCGTGAGATCCGTTGCCGCTACTTCTCCTGCACCGCTGCAGTTGCGGAGCTCCGCTCGTATCGCTTACGTTGCGCCGCTTCTGTTGCGTTTTCTTATGATGAGTACGCAATGGGAGGATTCACGGACCGACGCCCCCGGATCGGCGTTCTTCGGATGAACACCACCCGTACGCAGTAGCCGCCGCCCTCGGACAGCAGGTCGGCGACGGGTCGCCGGCCGCTCGGGCGACCGGTTCGCGGCCCCTTCGCGCACACGGGGCGAGCGCCGCGGATGCGTGCGGCGGATTCCTGGGATATGGCAGGTCTGCCGGCTCAGGCCGGTGCCGGCTCCCCTGTGCGGGCCATCTCGGCCATGATGCGGACGGCCTCGGGTTCGGGGGTGTCGGGCGGGATGATCAGGAGGTCCCAGCGGCCGTGGCCGGGGGAGACCAGGCAGATGGTGTCCGGGCCGGGGCGGCCGGTGGTTCTGCGGAGCCGGACGACATGGCCGCCGACGAGGGTGTGGGCGGGGAGGGCGGGCCAGACCGCGCCGTTCACCGTGGCGTGGGTGATCCGCGGCCAGTCGAAGGGCAACGCGGTCAGCAGCTCGGGGAGTTCGGCCAGCAGGTCGGTGGAGTGCGGCCACCAGACACCGTCGATGCGGCGCACCGTGCCGGCGTGCGGCGCGATGGCCAGACGGGCGACGAGCGGTGGGGCGTGGTGCCCGGGATGTGCCGAGTGGACGGGGTCCCCGGAGGCGGTGGTCATGCGGTGCTCCTGACGCGACGGGCGGCGACCCTGGCGGGGTCGGGCCAGCGCACGTCCCAGACCCAGCCGAGGCGTTCGAAGAGCCGGATGACGGCTGCCGACACATCGATCTGACCGCGGTCGACGCCGTGCCGGGCGCAGGTCGGATCGGCGTGGTGCAGGTTGTGCCAGCTCTCGCCGAACGACAGCAGGGCCAGCGGCCACAGGTTGGTCGCCCGGTCGTGGCGCCGGGTGCGGAACGGCCGCTCGCCGATGACGTGGCAGAGCGAATTGACGCTCCAGGTGACGTGGTGCAGCAGCGCGATCCGGATGAACCCCGCCCACAGCAGGGCGGTCAGCGCGGTGACCCAGCTGCCGCCGAGCGCGAAGCCCAGCGCGAACGGCAGCCCGAGGGTGAGCAGGCACAGCGCGGGGAAGGCCCGGTCCACGGCGCGGATACCGCGGTCGGCGAGCAGATCGGGCGCGAAGCGCCGGTGCGAGGTGGGGTCGTTGCCGAAGAGCCAGCCGATGTGGGAGTGGACCAGTCCGCGCAGCTGCCCGCGCAGGCTGGTGCCGTAGCGGTAGGGGGAGTGCGGATCGCCGGGGCGGTCGGTGTAGGCGTGGTGGCGGCGGTGGGTGGCGACCCAGTCGATGACATCGCCCTGGAAGCTGAGCGAGCCGGCGACGGCCAGCGCGATCCGCAGCGCGGGGGCGGCGGTGTAGCTGCCGTGGGTCAGACCGCGGTGGAAGCCGATGGTGACGCCCAGGCCGGAGATGACGTAGAAGACCGCCAGCAGGACGAGATCGGTGAGGTGGACGACGCTGCCCCACAGGAGGGGGATGGCGACGCCCAGGCCGACGAAGGGGGCGACGACGATGATGCCGGTGACCGTGACGTACATCCGCCGGCCGCCGCTCGGCGGGGTGTCCGCGCCGCGGTCGGGAAACGGCGAGGTCCCGTCGTAGTCCCGCGCCGACGGGAAGGTGCGGGCGGTCGAGGTCACAGGTCGCTGCCCGCCTTACCGGAGGGCGGCGGGCCGGCCACCCGTGGTCCGGCGCGGCTGCCCCGCGGCCGCTTGTGCATCCGCTGCCGCACCGACTGCTTCCAGTCCGCGTACCGGTGGGTGGCCATCCGTCCGGCCTGCTGCGCATTGACCCGGACGATGAACAGCGCCCCCAGCGCGACCAGCGCCAGCAGCACGACCACGGTCAACAGAGTCTGCATGGTGCTCACCTCACCGAATCCCTGGGTGGTCGGTCCCTGGGCGTCCCCGGGTGTCGTTCGGTGTTCCGGTGCCTCCAAGGTACCCCTCGGCCGCCCGGTACATCCCCTTATGGGTGGTGATACCCCGTGGACTCCCGATGCACCCCGGCCCGGGGGGCGCGACGCAGCAACTTCTACAAGACTGTAGATTTTACTTACGCATGACCATCACGCGTGACCATCGCTTCACACATGGAGGAGACCCTCATGGCGCTGTGGGACCGGATCAAGGATTCCGCCCAGACGATGCAGACCCAGCTCGTCGCCAAGAAGAACGACCTCAAGAGCGGCGCCTTCCGGGACGCGAGCATGGCGATGTGCGCCCTGGTGGCCGCCGCCGACGGCACCGTCGACCCGACCGAGCGGCGGCGGGTCGCCCAGCTCATCGCGACCAACGAGGTGCTGCAGAACTTCGCCGCGGACGATCTGCAGCGCCGCTTCGACGGCTACCTCGACAAGCTGACCGCCGACTTCGACTTCGGCAAGGTCAGCGTGCTCCAGGAGGTCGGCAAGGTGAAGAAGAAGCCGACCGAGGCGCGCGCCGTCATCCAGATCGGCATCGTCATCGGCGGCGCGGACGGGGACTTCGACAAGACGGAGCAGGCGCTGGTGCGCGAGGTGTGCTTCGCCCTGGGCATCGCGCCGGCCGAGTTCGATCTCTGACCCGCGCGGCCCGGTTCCCGGGCACGCGCGCCGTCCGGCCTCCGGGCGGGCGGGAGCGGGAGGGCGGGGGAGGCGCGGCGCCCAGCGGCGGCCGCTCCTCCCCCGCCCGTGCGGGAAGCGCTCAGACGTTGACGCCGAAGTCCGCGGCGATGCCCGCCAGACCGGACGCGTATCCCTGGCCCACCGCGCGGAACTTCCACTCCGCACCGTGCCGGTAGAGCTCACCGAAGACCATCGCGGTCTCGGTCGAGGCGTCCTCGCTCAGGTCGTAGCGGGCCAGCTCGGCCCCGTCCGCCTGGTTGACGACGCGGATGAAGGCGTTGCGGACCTGGCCGAAACTCTGCCCCCGGCTCTCCGCGTCGTGGATCGACACCGGGAAGACGATCTTCGCGATGTCGGCGGGCACGGCCGACAGATTGACGTTGAGGGACTCGTCGTCCCCCTCGCCCTCACCGGTCAGGTTGTCGCCGGTGTGCTCCACCGAGCCGTCGGGGCTGGTGAGGTTGTTGTAGAAGACGAAGTGCGCGTCCGAGGCGACCTTGCCCGCCTCGGTGCACAGCAGCGCACTGGCGTCCAGGTCGTAGTCGGCGCCCGTCGTCGTCCGTACGTCCCAGCCGAGGCCGACCGTGACCGCGGTCAGTCCGGGCGCTTCCTTCGACAAAGAGACGTTGCCGCCCTTGGCCAGCGAGACTCCCATGGCTTCCTCCAGGTGTTGCCTGCGTTCCGGGATCGGCCAAAATCTACAGGAGTGTAGAAGTAAAGGGGTCGGGTCTGCGGCGTCGGACTACCGGCCGATGTCCGACCGCCCGGATCCAGCCACTCGACGACCGGCCACGCCGTAAAATGCCCCGATGTCCCGGCCGGCGGGACACTCGGCGTGATGGGAGGCGACGGCATGGGCGGCAAGCCCTTCGGGAAGGCGCCGGGTGCTGGGGGTGCCCGCCGACGTGGACAGGGTGAGCTGGAGGGCCAGGTGCTGGCCGCGCTGCACCACGCACCGGGTCCGGCGTCCGCCGCCTGGGTGCAGGAACGGCTCGGCGGCGACCTCGCGTACACGACGGTGATGACGATCCTGTCCCGGCTGCACGCCAAGCAGGCCGTCACCCGCGAGCGGTCCGGCCGCGCCTATCTGTGGACGCCGGCCGCCGACGAGGCCGGGCTCGCCGCGCTGCGGATGCGCCGCGTCCTGGACGGCGAACCGGACCGCGACGCCGTGCTGACCAGCTTCGTCTCCGCGCTCTCGGCGCACGACGAGCAGCTGCTGCGCACCCTGCTCGACCGCGCCACGACCGGCGGCGGCGAGAGCGACCCGGCCGACGCCCCGGCCGCGGCCGCGGAACCACCCGCGGCCCCCGCCCGGCACCGCCCCTCGGACGAAGCGCGCGGAGGCTGACCGGTGGGTGTCTTCGTGTTCCTGCCGCTCGTCCTGCCGCTCACCGCGCTGCCGATCGCCCGGCTCGCGGAGCAGCACCTCCACCCGCGCGTCACCACCCGCCTGCTGACCCTGCTCGCCACCGTCCTGGGCGTGTGCAGCACCCTGTGCCTGGCGCTGCTGATGGTCGTCGGCACCGCCCAGCTGCCCGGCAATCCGCTGCCCGACGGCTGGTCGGACCCCGAGGTGCGGGCCGCGGTCCCCTACGCCGAGGTGGCCGGCGCCGCCGCGATCCCGCTGCTGGCCGTCGCGCTCACCGTCTGCGCTGCCGCGCTGCGCCGGCACCACCGGATCCGGACCCGTACGCACCGCGCGCTGGACGTCCTGCCCGCCGGGGCCGACCCCGCGGTGCTGCCCGACGACGATCCGTACGCCTACGCCGTGCCCGGCACCCCGGGCCGCCCCGGCCGCCCCGCCAGGCCCGGCCGGATCGCGGTCTCCCGCGGCATGTTGCGCAGCCTGGACGGCGATGAGCGGCGCGCCCTGTTCGCCCATGAGCGCGCGCATCTGCGCTGCCACCACCACCGCTACCTGCTCGCGGTGCGCCTGG
Source organism: Streptomyces sp. NPDC033270 (assembly GCF_055576575.1). NCBI lineage: Bacteria > Bacillati > Actinomycetota > Actinomycetes > Kitasatosporales > Streptomycetaceae > Streptomyces > Streptomyces sp. NPDC033270. Next base: position 117,434 of record NZ_JBVIRA010000005.1, on the reverse strand, counting down.
CCGGCTGCGTCAACCCGCTGCTACTGCCGCTGCGCTCCGCGGTCGCCTTCGCCACCGAGCGCTGGGCGGACGAGGAGGCGGCGCGGGTGGTGGGCGACCGGCGGCTGACCGCGCGCGCCGTGGGCCGGGCCGCGCTGATCTCGCGGCCCGGGCCGGCTCCGGAGCTGGCCCACTTCGCGGCGCCCGCACCGGGTCCGGTGCCGCGCCGGGTGGCGGCGCTGCTCGGGCCCGTGCCGCCGACCCGGCACTGGCCGCCGGCGCTGACCCCGGCGGGACTGGCGGCGCTGATAGCTGCCGCGGGCACGGCCGCCTCCGCGCTCTCCGCGCTCAATGCGGCGGTGGCGCTGTTCGTCGTCCTCAAGGCGGCGACACCGCTCTGACGGGGTCGCCCGTGTGCCGGCGGACCGGGCCGGACACGCCAGAGTGCGCCCGGTTCGCCGTTCCCGGGGCGGCGAGCCCGCTCTAGCGGCACACTGATCCCTGGCCCTCACCGGGACCGCCCGCAGACCGCTGTGAGCGGTCGCATAACCGGCAACTTCTACAACCCTGTAGACGCCCCGGTAGAGTTGCGCGGACATATGCGCAACAGGCGCGTCCGGAGGGGGAGATGGCGACGAGGTGCGGACTCCTGACCTGGGACTGCCCGCCTCCAGAGGCGGAGGTGCGATGGGTCTATCAGCCCGTGGAGGTCCAATACCCGGACGGGACATGGGAGTTGGGCCGCATCAGCGCCTGGTGGACCGACGGTGCGGGCGAGCTGTGGTGCCGGCTGCGCACGCTTCCCGGCGGCACGGGTCCGCAGTGGCATCGCTACGACCCCGACTCCATCCGGCTCCTGCCGAGCACGGGCATCTGACCCGCCACCTGCGCCGGTTACCGCTGAGGCCGGCCTCGGGCGCGGTTTCACGTGAAACCGCGCCGTCCCCCGCACAGCACCACTCGCACTATCCGCACCGCTCGCATCACCAGCAACAGAAGGACCAGAAGGGCCATCGGCGTGCATGACAGGCAGACGCACCAGAAGACGGCCCGACGGGGCGGCGGCGCACCCGGCTCGTTGCGTACCGGTGACGGCTCACGTACCCGTGGCGAGAACTCGCGCGCCGGCGGCGACGGCTCCGGGGCGGTCCGCGACGGCTCCCGGGCGTCCGGTGCCGCGTCCCGCCGTAGGACCGCCGGCTCCTCCCGCGCGGCCGGCGGATCCCGGCGGGCGGCCGGCACCGGGAAGGTGCGGATGACCCGCCGCGGGCGCATCGTCGCCTGGACCGGCGGCGCGCTCGGCGTGCTGCTGCTCGGCGCGGCGGGTGTCGGCGTCTGGGCCTATGTCCAGCTGGACGGCAACATCCGCGGCGCGGACATCAGCATCGACGGCAAGCGGCCGACCAACCTCAGCCCCGGCTCCAAGAACATCCTGCTCGTCGGCTCCGACAGCCGCGCCGGCGCCAACGCCAAGTACGGCAAGGACCTGACCACCATGCAGTCGGACACGCTGATGGTGCTGCACATCGCGGCCAACCACGAGTGGGCCACCGCACTGTCCTTCCCCCGTGACTCCTGGGTGCAGATCCCCTCCTGCACCCGCGGCAACGGCACGAAGTCGTCCCCGCACCACTTCAAGATCAACGAGGCGTTCTCGATCGGCGGCGACTCCGGCGACATCTCCAAGGCGGCCGCCTGCACCATCAAGACCGTCGAGCGGAACACCGGACTGCGCATCGACAACTTCGCCTCGATCGACTTCCAGGGCTTCAAGGGCATGGTCAACGCCCTGGACGGCATCAAGGTCTGTCCCCAGCACGCCATCCACGACAAGAAGGCCCACCTCGACCTGGAGGCGGGCTGCCAGACCGTACGGGACGAGAAGGCGCTCGGGTACGTGCGTACCCGCTACAGCGTCGGTGACGGCTCCGACCTGGGCCGCATCGGCCGCCAGCAGGAGTTCATGAAGGCGCTGGGCGAAAAGGCGCAGGAGAAGCTGACCAGCCCCGGGGCGCTCTACAACTTCCTCGACTCCGCGACCAAGTCCGTGACCACCGACAGGGACCTGGACAGCATCGACGCCCTCACCGACCTCGCCTCGACGGTCAAGGACATCCCCAGCGACCGCCTCACCTTCGTGACCGTGCCCAACTACTACCGCGAGGCCGACGTCCCCACCGACAAGGCCAATGTGGTCTGGCAGTATCCGCAGGCCGGCCAGCTGTTCAGCGACCTCGCCCATGACCGCGAGCTCGGCGCCGCCGGCAAGAAGCGGCTCGCCGAGGCCGCGAAGAACCCCGTCACCGCGCGCTCCGTCCAGGTCCGCGTCCTCAACGGCACCGGCACCCCCGGCCAGGCCGCCTCGGCCGCCGAGCAGCTGCGCAGGCTCGGCTTCACGGTCATCGCCACCGGCAACGCCCCGGCGACCGACCAGACCGCCCTCACCTACCCCGCCGGGCTCAAGGTCCAGAGCGAGGTGCTCGCCGCCCACCTGTCCGGCGCCAGGGCGACCGAGTCGGCCGGCGCGGCACCGGGCGCGGTGACGCTGACGATCGGGCCGGACTTCGCGGCGAAGTTCGGCGGGTAGGGGCGGGTCGGGCCGTGCGGCGGCAGCCCGCCGCACGGCAGACCAACGGCACCGCAGGCGCAGGGCGTAGGCCGTCAGACCCGCAGGTGCTCCACCGGCCGGGCCGTGTGCACCTCGATGTCGTGCGCGGCCCGCTGCACCAGCTGATGGCTGAGGTCCGACATCGCCCGGGCCACCGCCAACTCGTCCCCGATGGCCGGGACGTTCTCATCGGCAGGGTTGCAGCGAGCCGTCCCCTGGCCGACCATCTGCCCGCCCTCCTTGCCGCGCAGCCTGGCCTCGGCCCTGACCTCGCTGTCGGTCTCGGTGATGGTGATCTCGGCATTCCATGTCTTCGTGGTCACCGGAAACCTCCTCATATGCCCCATACGCAGCACAGGACCTGCCCCCACCAAAATCGTCGCACCACCGCCGACGGGCCGCACCTGGGGATCACCGCACCTCAGGTGTGGGGTTTTCCCCATGGTGGGGGCCGCGGCGGGCGACCTAGCCTGAGGTTCGTGGCGCCGGAATGGGGACCGGGCCACCCACCTCAGCAACTTTCCAGCACATCGGGGGACTTCATGAGCAAGCGCGTCCGCGTCATCGGGACCGTCGCGATGGTCTGCGCCGGGGCGTGGGGCATCGGCGCCTGCGGCCTGTCGCCGGCCGAGACCTTCAAGGACGACGCCGTGGTGTCGAAGAAGATCACCGCCATCCGGCTCGACGGCGACTCCGGCGGGCTCACGGTGCACGGCGGCAAGGGCGGCGGTGCGGGCGAGGCCACGGTGTCGGTGCACCGCTCGGTCAGCTACCACGGCGACCGGCCGGAGGGTGCGACGCATCGCGTCGAGGACGGTGTGCTGGTGCTCGGGGACTGCGGCGACGACTGCACGGTGGACTACACGCTCGAGGTGCCGGCGGGCCTACCGGTGAGCGGGCAGACCTCGAACGGCTCGGTGAGCCTGAGCAAGGTGGGCGCGGTGAACGTGACCACCAGCTCCGGGGAGGTCGAGCTGGACGGCGTCACCGGCCCGGTCGACGTGCGGACCTCCAACGGCCAGATCACCGGCCGCGGCCTGTCGGGCAGGCACATCGACGCCGAGACCTCCAACGGGGGCATCGAGCTGTCTCCCGCCACCGCGCAGAACATCCGGGCGAAGACGTCCAACGGCTCGGTCACGGTGAAGGTGCCGAAGGCCCCGTACCGAATATCCGCACAGACCAGCAGCGGCGACAAGAACATCGACGTGGCGAGCGACCCGGCGGCGCGGTACCGGCTGGACCTGATCACCAGCAACGGGGACATCACCGCGGAGCCCGCCCCGGCCGGCTAGCGGGCCCGGCGGCCCGGGCCCGACCGGCCCGGGCGTGCCCGCCGGAGCCCGCCCGGCGGGTCGGCGGCCGAAAGGTCGGCGGCCGGCGGCGACCGGCGTGTCCGCCCGCCCGCCGGTGCTCAGTCCTCGCCCTCCAGCTCGCCCTCCGTCTCCAGGAAGGCCTCGCGCAGGGCCGCCAGCGTCTCGGCGTCCGGCTTCTCCCACATGCCGCGGGATTCGGCCTCCAGGAGGCGTTCGGCGATGCCGTGCAGGGCCCAGGGGTTGGCTTCCTGGAGGAAGGCGCGGTTCTCGGGGTCCAGGACGTAGGTCTGCGCGAGCTTGTCGTACATCCAGTCGGCGACCACACCCGTGGTGGCGTCGTAGCCGAACAAGTAGTCCACGGTCGCGGCGAGTTCGAAGGCGCCCTTGTAGCCGTGGCGGCGCATCGCCTCGATCCAGCGGGGGTTGACCACCCGGGCGCGGAAGACCCGGGAGGTCTCCTCGACAAGGGTGCGGGTGCGGACCGTCTCGGGCCGGGTGGAGTCGCCGATGTACGCCTCGGGGGCCTTGCCCTTGAGTGCCTTGACGGTGGCGACCATGCCTCCGTGGTACTGGAAGTAGTCGTCGGAGTCGGCGATGTCGTGTTCGCGGGTGTCGGTGTTCTTGGCCGCGACCGCGATGCGCTTGTAGGCGGTCTCCATCTCGTCACGAGCCGGGCGGCCCTCCAGCCCGCGGCCGTAGGCGTAGCCGCCCCACACGGTGTAGACCTCGGCGAGGTCCGCGTCCGTGCGCCAGTCGCGGGAGTCGATCAGCTGGAGCAGGCCCGCGCCGTAGGTCCCCGGGCGGGAGCCGAAGATCCGGGTGGTGGCGCGGCGTTCGTCGCCGTGCGCGGCCAGGTCCGCCTGGGCGTGGGCCCGTACGAAGTTCTCGGAGGCGGGCTCGTCGAGGGAGGCGGCCAGCCGTACGGCGTCGTCCAGCAGGCCGATGACGTGCGGGAAGGCGTCCCGGAAGAAGCCGGAGATGCGCAGGGTGACGTCGATACGGGGGCGGCCCAGCTCGGTGAGCGCGATCGGCTCCAGGCCCGTGACACGGCGCGAGGCGTCGTCCCAGACGGGGCGGATGCCCAGCAGTGCGAGGGCCTCGGCCACGTCGTCGCCGCTCGTGCGCATCGCGCTGGTGCCCCACAGGGAGAGGCCGACGGACTGCGGCCATTCGCCGTTGTCGGTGCGGTAGCGCGTCAGGAGGGAGTCGGCGAGTGCCTGGCCGGTCTCCCAGGCGAGCCGGGAGGGGACGGCCTTGGGGTCGACGGAGTAGAAGTTGCGGCCCGTCGGCAGGACGTTGACCAGTCCGCGCAGCGGGGAGCCGGAGGGTCCGGCCGGGACGAAACCGCCGCTGAGCGCGTGGACGGCGTGGTCGATCTCGTCGGTGGTGGCGGCGAGGCGCGGCACGACCTGGCGGGCGGCGAAGTCGAGGATGTCGGCGACCGCGTCCGAGTGGCCGTCGGCGACACGGGCCACCGCGGCCGGGTCCCAGTCCGCGTCCTCCATCGCCTGGACCAGGGCGCGGGCCGTCTCCTCGGCCTCGTCGGCGGTCGTGCGGGTCGCGGCGGACTCGTCGAGGCCGAGCGCCTCGCGCAGACCGGGGAGGGCCTGTGTGCCGCCCCAGATCTGCCGGGCCCGCAGGATGGCGAGCACGAGATTGACCCGGGCCTCACCGGTGGGCGCGCCGCCCAGGACATGCAGACCGTCGCGGATCTGGGCGTCCTTGACCTCGCACAGCCAGCCGTCGACATGCAGCAGGAAGTCGTCGAAGCCCTCGTCGTCGGGGCGTTCGTCCATCCCCAGGTCGTGGTCGAGCTTGGCGGCCTGGATCAGCGTCCAGATCTGGGAGCGGATCGCGGGCAGCTTGGCCGGGTCCATGGAGGAGATCGCCGCGTACTCGTCGAGGAGCTGCTCCAGGCGCGCGATGTCGCCGTAGGACTCGGCGCGGGCCATCGGCGGGACGAGGTGGTCGACGAGGGTGGCGTGGACCCGGCGCTTGGCCTGGGTGCCCTCCCCCGGGTCGTTGACCAGGAAGGGGTAGACGAGCGGGAGGTCGCCGAGCGCGGCGTCCGGGCCGCAGGCGGCGGACAGGCCCGCGTTCTTGCCGGGCAGCCACTCCAGGTTGCCGTGCTTGCCCAGGTGGACCATGGCGTCGGCGCCGAAGCCGCCGTCCTCCTGGGAGGCCGCGATCCAGCGGTAGGCCGCCAAGTAGTGGTGCGAGGGGGGCAGATCGGGGTCGTGGTAGATCGCGATCGGGTTCTCGCCGAAGCCGCGCGGCGGCTGGATGAGGATGAGCAGATTGCCGCGGCGCAGGGCGGCCAGGACGATGTCGCCGTCGGGGTCGCGGCCCGGCTCGCCCGCGTGGCTGCGGTCGAGGAACATCTCGCCCGGCGGCGGCCCCCAGTGCTCCTCGACGGAGTCGCGCAGCTCCTGCGGCAGCGTGGCGTACCAGCGCCGGTAGTCCGCGGCCGGGATGCGGACCGGGTTGCGGGACAGCTGCTCCTCGGTGAGCCACTCCTGGTCATGGCCGCCGGCCTCGATGAGGGCGTAGATCAGCTCGTCGCCGTCACCGGATTCCAGGCCGGGTACGGGCTCGGCGGTCTCGTCGCCGAAGTCGTAGCCGTCCGCCCGGAGGCGGCGCAGCAGAGCGACCGCGCTGGCCGGGGTGTCCAGGCCGACGGCGTTGCCGATGCGGGAGTGCTTGGTCGGGTACGCGGAGAGCACCAGCGCCAGGCGCTTCTCGCCGGCCGGGATGTGCCGCAGCCGGGCGTGGCGCACGGCGATGCCGGCGACCCGGGCGGCGCGTTCGGGGTCGGCGACGTAGACCGGCAGACCGTCCTCGTCGACCTCCTTGAAGGAGAACGGGACGGTGATCAGGCGCCCGTCGAACTCGGGGACGGCGATCTGGCTGGCGGCGTCCAGCGGGGACAGGCCCTCGTCGTTCTCCTCCCAGGCGCTGCGCGACCCGGTCAGGCACAGGGCCTGGAGGATCGGCACGTCGAGCGCGGCGAGCGCGCCCGCGTCCCAGGACTCGTCGTCGCCGCCGGCGGACGCCTCGGCGGGCTTGGTCCCGCCCGCGGCCAGGACGGTGGTGACGATCGCGTCGGCCGGGCGGAGGGCGTCGATCAGCTCCGGCTCGGGTGCGCGCAGCGAGGCGACGAAGAGCGGGCGGGCACGGCCGCCGGCCGCCTCGATCTGCTCGCACAGGGTCCGCACGAAGGCGGTGTTGCCGCTCATGTGGTGGGCGCGGTAGTAGAGCACGGCGACCAGCGGGCCGCTGTCGTTGCGGCTCTCCCAGTCGAGGGGGCCCCAGCTGGGCGCGGCGGCCGGCGACTCGAAGCCGTGGCCGGTCAGCAGGACGGTGTCGGAGAGGAAGCGGGCGAGCTGGTCGAGGTTGGCGGGGCCGCCGTGCGCGAGGTAGGCGTGCGCCTCGGCCGCGATGCCGACCGGGACCGTGGACTGCTCCATGAGCTGGGCGTCGGGGGCCTGTTCACCGGTGAGCACGACGACCGGCCGGTGCTGGTCCTCGGCGAGCAGCAGGTCAAGCCCCTCCTGCCAGGCGCGGATGCCGCCGAGGAGGCGTACGACGACGAGGTCGGTGCCCTCCAGCAGCGCGGGCAGCTCGGCCACGTCGAGGCGGGCGGGGTTGGCGAGGCGGTATGGCACCGGGCCCGTGGCCGCGCGGGCGCTGAGCAGGTCGGTGTCGGAGGTCGACAGCAGCAGAAGCATGCGAGCGCAGGCCTTCCTCGGGGTGTCCGCGCCCCGGGTGGTCGTATGGACGGCGGGAGTTCCTGGCTCACCCGGCACCAGCCGGGTTCACAGTGGCGGGACCGCGCCGGATTCTCACCGGGCTTCCTCCCCTGGGCCGAAGGCCCGGCGCCGTCGCTGGCGTCCGATGGGCCAGCCGACCCACCGACCTGCATAGTAAGGGCTGCGGGCGGCCGAGGTAAGCGGGCCCGGGGGCCGGCCGCCGCGGACCGCCCCGCTCCGCCACGGTCGGGTCCGCGGTCGAGTGCGTGGCCGGTCGGCGACCGGTCCATGGCCGGATCCGCCCCGGATCGGCCGCCCGGCGTCGTGGGTATGCTCGCCGCCATGCCGCCCTCCCCCTCCATCCGGCCCCAGGGGTCCGAACCGCCCATACGGGACCGCGGTGACGCCTGCCCGGGGGCGCTGCGGCTGCACCCGGCGGCCGATGGCCGGCTGGCCCGAGTGCGGGTACCCGCAGGCGACTTGACGGTACGTCAGGCAGATGCGCTGGCCGACGCCGCGGACACCCTCGGGGGCGGGCGGCTCTCCCTGACGTCCCGGGGGAACGTGGAGCTGCGCGGGCTCGCCGAGGGCTGCGGCGGCCGGCTCGCCGGTCTGCTGCGCGACGCCGGTCTGCTGCCCTCCGAGCACCACGAACGCATCCGCAACATCCTCGCCTCCCCGCTGGCCGGGCTCGACCGGCACACCCCTGCTGACGTGCGGTTGTGGGCCCGTGACCTGGACTCTTCGCTCTGTGCGAGCCAGCCCGCGACCGCGCTGTCCGGCCGTTTCCTCTTCGTCCTGGACGACGGACGCGGCGATGTGGCCGCGCTCGGCGGGGATGTGAGCTTGGTCGCAGAACCACCCGCGGTGGCCGGGAGGACCGACGCCGGCGCCGGTGGCACCGCGCTGCTGCGGGTCGGTGACGATCCGGCGGCCCTGCGGATCGCCGGCCCGGACGCACCGCGCGCCGCGCTCACCGCCGCCCTGACATTCCTGGACGCCGCCGCGGCGAGCGGCAGCGGCGCCTGGCGGATCCGCGAACTGCCGGACGGGCACGCGCTGACGGCCCGGCAGGTCGCCGAGCGGCTACGGGCGGCGGGCATCGCGGCCGAGCACGTGGCGGACGGGGCGGGGGCGCTCGGCTCGGTGGCCGCGTACGCCGAGAAGTTCCCGGACTCCTCCGCCCCCGGGGAGGTCGAGGGCTCCGACGGCCGCCGTGCCCTGTGCGTCCTGGCCCCGCTGGGCCGGCTGAGCACCGCCCAGTGGCGCCTGCTCACCGCCATCGCCGCCCAGGACGGCACCGGCGCGCTGCGCCTGACGCCCTGGCGCGGAATCGTCCTGCCCGGTCTGCCGGCCGCCGCGGCCGCCGCCCGGTCGGCCGAGCTGTCCGCCGCCGGCCTGGTCACCGACCCCTCCTCCCCCTGGCACCGGCTCGGCGCGTGCACCGGCCGCCCCGGCTGCGCCAAGTCCCTTACGGACGTCCGCGCGGACGCCGCGGCCGCGGTCGCCGCGGGCGCGCGGACGCCGGACGGCGGCCCGGCCAGCGGGGCGGGCGGGGCGCCCGTCCACTGGTCCGGCTGCGAGCGCCGCTGCGGCCACCCTCACGGCACCTGGGTCGACGTCCTGGCAACGCCGGACGGCTACCAGATATCGGTCGTACGGCCGGATGCACCACCAGCAACGCAAGAAACGAGGCCCCAGTGACCGCCTTCGACTACGAGAAGGACGGTGCGGCGATCTACCGCCAGTCCTTCGCCACGATCCGCGCCGAGGCGGACCTCGCCGGGCTGCCCGCCGACGTCAGTCGGGTGGCGGTCCGGATGATCCACGCCTGCGGCATGGTCGACCTCGTACGCGATCTGGCGTTCACCCCCGAGGTGGTGGCCAACGCCCGCAAGGCGCTGCGCGCCGGTGCGCCGATCCTGTGCGACGCCAACATGGTCGCCAGCGGCGTCACCCGCAAGCGGCTGCCGGCCGACAACGAGGTGCTGTGCACGCTCGCCGACCCGTCGGTGCCGGAGCTGGCCGCCCGGATGGGCACCACCCGCAGCGCCGCCGCGCTGGAGCTGTGGCGCGACCGCATGGAGGGCGCCGTGGTGGCCGTCGGCAACGCGCCCACCGCGCTCTTCCGACTGCTCGAAATGATCGAGGAGGGGGCACCCCGCCCCGCCGCCGTGCTCGGCATACCCGTCGGCTTCATCGGCGCGGCGGAGTCCAAGGACGCGCTGATCGCCCACCCGTCGAAGCTGGACCACATCGTGGTGCGCGGGCGCCGGGGCGGCAGCGCCATGGCCGCGGCCGCGATCAACGCCCTGGCAAGCGAGGAAGAGTAAGCGTGAGCGAGCAGCAACTGACCGGTCGCCTCTACGGCGTGGGCCTCGGCCCCGGTGACCCGTCCCTGATGACCGTACGTGCCGTCCAGGTCATCGCCGCGGCCGACGTCATCGCGTACCACAGCGCCCGGCACGGACGCTCCATCGCACGCGCGATAGCCGCCGAGCACCTGCGCGCCGACCACATCGAGGAGGCGCTGGTCTACCCGGTCACCACCGAGTCCACCGACCACCCCGGCGGCTACCGCGGTGCGCTCGACGAGTTCTACGAGGAGGCCGCGGCCCGCCTCGCCGTGCACCTCGACGCCGGCCGCACGGTCGCCGTCATCTCCGAGGGCGACCCGCTCTTCTACGGCTCCTACCAGCACATGCACAAGCGGCTGGCGCACCGGTACCCGACCGAGGTGATCCCCGGGGTCACCTCGATCAGCGCCGCCGCGGCCCGCCTGGGCAAGCCGCTCGCCGAGGCCGACGAGGTCCTGACGATCCTGCCCGGCACGCTGCCGGAGGAGGAGCTGACCGCCCGCCTGGCCTCGACCGACACCGCGGTCGTCATGAAGCTGGGCCGCACCTTCCCCACCGTCCGCCGGGCGATGGAGCGTTCCGGCCGCCTCGCCGAGGCCCACTACGTCGAGCGCGCCACCATGTCCGGCGAACGCACGGACAAACTGGCCGACATCGACTCCGACACCGTCCCCTACTTCTCCGTCTCTGTCGTCGCCAGCCGCGTCGCGGAGCAGTCCTACCAGGCCCCCGAGGCGGCACCGGCCCGCGCCGCCGCCGAGCCCTCCGGCCCCGGTGAGGTCGTGGTCGTCGGCACCGGCCCGGCCGGCCCCCTCTGGCTCACCCCGGAATCCCGCGGCGCCCTCGCCGCCGCGCAGGACCTCGTCGGCTACACCACCTACCTCGACCGCGTCCCGGTACGCCCCGGCCAGCGCCGCCACGGCTCCGACAACAAGGTCGAGTCCGAACGCGCCGAACTCGCCCTGGACCTGGCCCGCCGCGGCCGGCGGGTGGCCGTGGTCTCCGGCGGCGACCCGGGCGTCTTCGCCATGGCCACCGCCGTCCTCGAAGTCGCCTCCCAGGACCCCTACCGCTCCGTGCCCGTACGCGTCCTGCCCGGCGTCACCGCGGCCAACGCGGCCGCCGCCCGCGCCGGCGCCCCGCTCGGCCACGACTACGCGGTCATCTCCCTCTCCGACCGCCTCAAGCCCTGGGAGGTCATCGCCGCCCGCCTCCGCGCCGCCGCGGGCGCCGACCTGGCCCTCGCCCTGTACAACCCCGGCTCCCGCAGCCGCACCTGGCAGGTCGCCAAGGCCCGCGAACTCCTCCTGGAACACCGCGCCCCGGACACCCCGGTCATCCTCGCCCGCGACATCGGCGGCCCCGAGGAGTCGGTCCGCACCGTCGCCCTGACCGACCTGGACCCGAACCAGGTCGACATGCGCACCCTCCTCATCATCGGCTCGTCCCAGACCCAGGTGGTACGGCGCGACGACGGCCGCGACGAGGACGTGGTGTGGACACCGCGGAGGTATCCGGAGGAGTAGCCGGGTTGTGGCCCCGCCCCTGTGATGGGCAGGGGCCACACGACGTCACTTGGACCAGTAGGGGTCACGCACGTCCGGCGCATAGTCCGGTCCGCCATTGGGCGCCTTGGGAAACTTGTCGCCTTCTTCTCCCCAAATGTCACCACTGACCGCGTCAGATGAGACATCAACACTGGCGCTGACGGAAATGTTGCCGTAGCCACCCACGCTGAAATTAATAACGCAACCATCTGAGGCCGTAGCGGAAAACGTAGGCCTTCGGGTATTCATTTCACCTATCTCATACCCAGTCGCCCACCAGTGCTTGTAGACGGCCTTGATCAGCTCGGTAAGCTTCGATTTTGACACCTTGGTGCGCACATAGCGTTTCCGGCCAACACCCACTTCACCATTCGCCGTATTCGTGAAGGAATTCCTGTGCGCCGATATGTGGGCAGGACCCTCGCGCCATTTGATCCTGGGGCGTATGGCCTTAAAGGTGTCGTCCAGAACAGAGTCGATCCGCTTGACTGCCTGTTTCACGTTGGCTCGATCGTGGTCATCCCCCCGGAAGGCCGAACAGCCACCAAGACAACCGGACACAAGCATCACACTAGCCGCCACCCGGAGGATTTCCCATCGCCTCATCGCCGTCATCGCCTCCCTTGATGGGTAACCTGTTCCGGGTGTCCGGCCACAATCGCACCCATATTATTCAGGGAGTCGCCACCCTTTTCACCGTCAAAGTAATTAGAATGAGATCCCGCAATGTTCCCGTCTGCGACTCCGAATCGCTGACCACCAAACTCCTTGCTAGCTGGATCCTGACCGAAATGCAGCTCGTGCGGATCCATGAGATGCGCAATTGTGGCGCCGGGGCCGAGTTCGTACGGTGATGGAGCATGAGTAACCGGGTCATTCTCTGCCGCACCCACCCACACGTGGTCTGCGCCCACGCCAAGCTGCTCAGCCTTCTGGGCTCCGGTGCCGGGGCTGCCCACAAGGACGATGTCGTCCGCAGGGATTCCGCCCTCACGCTGGGCAGCCTGCCCCACCGTGAACGAGCCATAGCTGTGCCCAATGGCCGTCACATGCGGCCGTTCACCTTGATGGGTGGCCTGGATGCCATCGAGGAACTGCCCGAAGGCTGCCCCGCCCTTCTCGCCCCGCTCCCGGTCCGCAACCGAAAGGTCAGTCTCAGAGAGCCTGTCCGGCCCCCCTTGCGGAGCGTCATATCCAAGCCAGACAATTGAGGCTGTTTTCTGACGCCTGTCAGCATACTGCGCCGAATCCCATACATTCTTGGCGCGATCCCCGTCTTCATGCCCAACATCCTTGAGCTGAGTGTTGAGCCCAGGCACGTACGCCGCGACGTTGTCCGCCGTATCGGGATTTCCATACGACAGAATTGCCCTCCCCTGCCCCTCCGGCCCGATGCCGAGCAGAAGCGGTTCCGGCTCCTTCCCGGTGTCGCGCTCCAGGCGGGCCCTGATCATCTCGAAGCCCTGACGTTGCCGCTGAACAGTCGGTGACACAGGTGTCCCCGGCGGATACATGGCGATCAATCGGTCGAGGTTGACGCGATTCGCCTTGTCGCGGGTCTTCGCCGGGATTCCGTCGAGGTTACCTATGACGCTCGGGTTCAGCGCCATCTGCTCCTCCTGCTCCTCCTTGCTCAGTCCGTTCCACCAGTCCCGGACCTTTTTCGGGTCGGTGCCCTTCGCAGGAGCTGAGTCGAGTCCGACGGCCACTCCGGCAATCTTGGAAATGCCCGAGGCATCCCGCTGTGACTCCAGGCCGTTCACGGAGAGCCCTCGACCAACCCTCAGTTGCGCCAGAGCGACGCGGTAACGCGCGTCTATCTCCATGGCGCCGCGCAGCGCATCAAAGATGTACGCCTCAAGGGACTGCCGCTCCTGCTCCTTCGCCGGCATTCCCGCGTCGGGGTCTCCGGTAGGTATGTCGCCCTCGTCGGCGTACATGACCTCACCGGTCGGGGCCACCTTGTAGCCCTTGCTGGTGGCTTCGTCCATCGCATGCTGGAGCGCCTTCTGCTGCGCCCGGAGTTCGGTGATGGCCCCGTCCAGGGTCGTCTGGATCAGTGCACATTCCTCGCCACCGAACTGAAAGTTGTCGCTGAGCCTCAGCATGCGCTTCTGAGCGGAAGTCGCTGATTCCCCCGACCAGGAATTTCCCAACGGCCGACGCATGTGGGTGTCCACGCGGTCGGTGTAGCCGCCGAGCCGATGGGCGATCTGCGCCCACTCGTCCTTGGCACTCTCCAAAGCGGAAAAACGGAGGTTCTGCAGGTCTCGCACGGTCAGACTCATCAGGCATCACCCAAAGGGGCTGTCGTGGCGGGCAGCGCTCTGCATCGCCGGGCGGACGGAAACAGAGCTCGCGGCAGCAGGCCGAGTGAACGCGTTGGCGGTTTCTTCGTCGTTCTTCTCGTAGTTGTCCGCAGAGGACCGGAGCGAGCGGGCTACCTCGCCGCTCTCTTTCCGGACATCGTTGAGGCGTTCATGCCAAGATTGGTGCGTTCTCAGCAGCTCTACAGCGAATTCAAAGCCCCCTGTCTGCCCCGGCACGCCCTGATGATGCGCGTTCAAACTACTCAGGGCAGTTCCGACGCCGGCTTGCATCTCTTCGCCATGGACGGCTGCCGCGCGTAGCGCAGACGGGTCGACGTTGGTGGTCGACATGATTCCCCCGGTTCCCCGTTTTCTTCGGCCTTCTGGACCCAGCACCGGGGAGGGCCACACACCAGCGCCCCCAGGGCTGGACGACCTGTCACCATACGTGATGGCTTCGGGGGATCCCTTGCCGCAATGGCGCGCGATCCAGCCAACCTGTGTCTAGTTCGAAGTCGGCCCGATACGGCCGCTCTTCACGGTGCGTATGAACGCCGACCAGGCACCGGTCGGAATGAGCAGCACCGGACCGGCGGGGTTCTTGCTGTCGCGGACGGGGATGGTGGTGGCCAGCCCGTCCGCTACCTCGACACAGTTGTCGTCTCCGCCGTCGCTGTAGCTGCTCTTGCGCCATGTCGCACCAGTCAGGTCGGGCGTCGTCTTCATGGCCTGCTCTCCTCTACCAACTGCCTGATCAGCGACAATGAGTTACGGGGCGTCAGCGCCGCATCCCGCAGGTGATCGTAAGACAGTCGGTAACGCTGCACTTCTTCCGGATCCTCGATCAGTTCGCCCGACCCGTTGCCTTCCAGGTAGGCAACAGCACTGTCATCCGCCATCCACAGGAGCGCGAGCGGGCTGCCCGACAATCGTTGTACCCCAGCAGAGAACGGAAGCACCTGAATCGTGATAGCCGACGCTTCGGCGACATCCGCGATTCGAGCCAGCTGGGCATGCCAGACCTCGGCATCGAGCACCTGACGCCGTAGAACCGACTCGTCGAGGATGAACCGCACGCTGGGCGATGGGGTGCGGCGCAACAGTTCCTGCCTGCCCAAACGGGCCGCAACGTTCTCATCCAGCTCGTCAGGGCTTATGGGCGTCGGCCCCATCGACAACGCGAGCCGGGCGAAGGCTTCGGTCTGCAGCAGGCCAGGAACGATCAATGAGTACTTGTGGATGATCGTGGCCTTGGCCTCGTACCGCATGAACGCCCGATACCTGTCCTTGAACGCATCCAGCCGCGCCAACCTCCACAGCCGCACCAGCAGCTCACCCGTCCCGTACACCCGGTCCAGCGCCTCCATGACCGGCAGTTTGGAGAGGCGTTCGCCGGTCTCCAGGCGGTGGAGGTACGTGCGGTCATAGTTGGTCTCCTCGGCCAGTTGGGCCAGCGACCTGCCGGACGCCTCCCGTAACCGGCGGAGTTCGCAGGCGAGGACCCAGCGTGCGGAATCCTCGGTCTCGGAATTCTTTTCGACCATCTTCGAGTCCCTTGTTGCCCTTTCCCGCGACAACGCCGACCCCCTTTCGCGAGTGGCGTAGGAGCGACAACTCTAGGGCCGTACAAGGCAATTGACAGACCAGCCAGGACTCGAACGGAGAAGAGAAGGAATGGGAAATGTGGAGCGTGGCTCGGCCACCGAGCTGATCAAGGACGCCGAGCTGGCCCGGGACGAGTTGCGCACTGCGCTGAAAAGGGCAGGGATCACGCTGCCGTCGCTGTCGCTCGACGGGGTTTCGCTGGCCGGGGACTTTCCGCGGCCGCTGGTGCATCTGGGGCGATGTACGCCCGAACTCGCCCGGCGGATCGCCGAGGCGCTGGGAAAGGGCGCGCCATGAAAGGTGAGGGCGAGGAGGGAGCGGAATCCTGGCCGCCATACGACACGAATATGGCGGATGAACGGGAGGCGGCGTCCGACGGTGTCGCTCAGCGCCGCCGCATGGAATTGCAGGAGCGCGTCCGGGAAGCGAATCGGTTCAGTTCGGTGTGCCGGCCTCGTTGAGGTCGGGGAGGTCGGGGAAAAGGCTTCGCAGCCAGGTGGCCGCGCCTTCTGGGTCCGGCACCTCCGGTACGCCTTGGGGGGTCGGAGGGCGGCGGACGAGGACGACGGGGATGCCGGCCTCGCGGGCGGCCGTCAGCTTCGGGGCCGTTGCTGCGGCGCCGCTGTCCTTGGTCACCAGGACGTCGATGCGGTGGGTGCGCAGCAGTTCGCGCTCGCCTTCCAGGGTGAAGGGGCCCCGGTCGAGCAGCACCGCCATACGGGGCGGGTGCGGGGGCTCGGGCGGGTCGACGGAGCGGACCAGGAACCACGGGTCGGTGAGGTGGGCGAAGGAGGACAGGCCCATGCGGCCGGTGGTGAGGAAGACGCGGGTGCCGAGGGCGGGGAGGGCGGCGGCCGCGTCCGCCAGGGAGGTGACCTGGTGCCAGGTGTCGCCGGGTCCGGGTACCCAGCCGGGGCGGCGGAGGGCCAGCAGGGGAACATGGGCGGTGACCGCGGCCAGGGCCGCGTGGTGACTGATCGTGCCGGCGAAAGGATGGGTGGCGTCGATGAGCGCGTCCACCGCGTGCTCGCGCAGCCAGCGGGCGAGGCCTTCGGGGCCGCCGAACCCGCCGATGCGGACCTCCCCGGCGGGCAGCCGGGGCGCGGCGACCCGGCCCGCGAGCGAGGTCGTCACGCGCAGGGCCGACTGCGGTGCCAGGGTGGCGGCCAGGCGGCGGGCCTCCGTCGTACCGCCGAGGATCAGTACGTGGCGTGGCGGGCGGGCTGCGTCGGGCATGGGATGTGGGTTCCTCCGTGGCTGAAGAGCAAACGAAGGGTACGGGAGGCGGGCCGCGGGGTGCGGGCCCGGGCGAGGGCACGGCCGCGGGCGGGCGCAGCGCGCAGCTCGCCCATACCGGGCTGCGGCACGGCTGGACGACCGGGGCGTGTGCGACGGCGGCGAGCACGGCCGCGTACACGGCGCTGCTGAGCGGCGAGTTCCCCGACCCGGTGACGATCACCTTGCCGAAGGGGCAGACGCCGTCCTTCGCGCTGGCGGTGGAGGAGCTGGACGCCGGTGGCGGCAGCGCGCTGGCGGGTGTGGTGAAGGATGCGGGCGACGATCCGGATGTGACGCACGGTGCGCTGATCAGGGCCAGGGTGCGGGCCCTGCCGGCCGGGTCGGGGGTGCGCTTCAAGGCCGGTCCGGGGGTCGGGACGGTGACCCGGCCGGGGCTGCCCCTGGACGTCGGGGAGCCGGCGATCAACCCCGTGCCCCGGCAGATGATGCGGGAGCACCTGGCGGAGGTGGCGCGGCGGCACGGCGGTGCGGGGGCGGCGGCCGACGTCGAGGTGGAGGTGTCGGTCGACCACGGTGAGGAGATCGCGCGCAGCACCTGGAATCCGCGGCTGGGCATTCTGGGCGGGCTGTCGATCCTGGGGACCACCGGGATCGTGGTGCCGTACTCCTGCTCGGCGTGGATCGACTCCATCCGGCGCGGGGTGGACGTGGCGCGTGCGGCGGGGCGGACGCATGTGGCCGGGTGCACGGGGTCGACGTCGGAGAAGGTCGCCGTCGCGCTGCACCGCCTCCCCGAGGACGCGCTGCTGGACATGGGGGACTTCGCGGGCGCGGTGCTGAAGTACCTCCGGCGCCATCCGGTGGACCGGCTCACCATCTGCGGCGGGTTCGCCAAGCTGTCCAAACTGGCGGCGGGGCACCTGGATCTGCACTCGGCGCGGTCGCAGGTGGACAAGCAGTTCCTCGCGGAGCTGGCCCGGCGGGGCGGGGCGGACGCGGCGCTGGCGGCGGCGGTGGCCGAGGCCAACACGGGGCTGGCAGCGTTGCAGTTGTGCGCGGCGGCCGGCGTTCCGCTGGGGGATCTGGTGGCGACGGTGGCGCGCGACGAGGCGCTGGCCGTGCTGCGGGGCGCGCCGGTCGCGGTCGATGTGATCTGCATCGACCGGGCGGGGATGGTGGTGGGGCAGGCGGCGCCGCGGGGGCCGGGGGACGGCGGCGGCGGCGGGCGAGGGTGATCCGTGGGCCGGTGAGGGCTTCCCCTCTCCCCTCACCGGCCGTTCCGGTCTCGGACGCTCTCGGCTCCGCCTACCGGCCGTTCCCTGGGCGCCGGTTCGTCATCTGCGGTACTCGGCGGTCCTGGCCTGCCCCTCCTTCGAGAAGGGCGGGTAGTTCACGCCGAGCCGCTCGTGCACGCAGGAGTTGTCCAGTCCGGTCAGCGAACCCAGCGCCGTCCCGAGGGCGCAGGCGGTCAGCCGCAGCGGGCTGTCGCTCAGCTCGGGATGCTCCTCGCGGCCGTCGTGCCGCTTGCCGTGGTGCTTGCGCTCCGGGTCGTCGTGCACCACGCGCGCCTGGTCGCCCGCCGGCGCGGCGGCGGCCTTCGGGCGGGTGTGGCTGGTGGTGTCGTCGGCGCCGGCGGAGGTGGTGGTGCCGAAGAGGGTCAGCAGGGCTGCGGCGGCCACCGATCCGGCGGCCAGTCTGGTGCGCATCGTGGCGTACTCCTTTGACTCGGGTAACGCGGGTTCCCGTAGGTGTGCACCGTCTCCCTACCGGCATCCGGAGGGCGGATAACGGATATTCACCCCGATGCGGTCATATGATCAGTCAGACGCCGCAGGGCCCGTGCGGCCGCTCCCGGTCCGCCGAGTACAGGTGGCTGTCGCGGAACTGCTCGGCGCCCAGTGTGCGGCCGACCATGATGACGGCCGTACGGACCACGCCCGCGGCCTTCACCTGCTCGGCGATGTCGGACAGCGTGCCCCGCAGGACGAGTTCGTCGGGCCGGGAGGCCATGGCGACGACGGCGGCCGGGCAGTCGGCGCCGTAGTGCGGCAGGAGCTCGGCGACGACCCGGTCGACGTACATCGCGGCCAGGTGCAGCACCAGCAGCGCGCCGCTGCGGCCCAGGGTGGCCAGGTCCTCGCCCTCGGGCATGGGGGTGGCGCGCTGGGCGACGCGGGTGAGGATGACGGTCTGGCCGACGGTGGGCACGGTCAGTTCGCGCTTGAGGGCGGCGGCCGCGGCGGCGAACGCGGGGACGCCGGGCACCACGTCGTAGGGCACTCCGGCCGCGTCCAGCCGGCGCATCTGCTCGGCGACCGCGCTGAAGACGGACGGGTCGCCGGAGTGCAGCCGGGCGACGTCGTGGCCCTCCTCATGGGCGCGGACCATCTCGGCGGTGATGGTGTCGAGGTCCAGCTGCGCGGTGTCCACGAGCCGGGCGCCGGGCGGGCACTCGGCGAGCAGCTCCCGCGGCACCAGGCTGCCGGCGTAGAGGCAGACCTGGCAGGAGGCGAGCGTACGGGCGCCGCGCACGGTGATCAGGTCGGCGGCGCCGGGACCCGCGCCGATGAAGTGGACGGTCATGGTGGGTGGACTCCTGGGGAGGACGGGCACAGAGCGGACGGAGTGCGGACGGAACGGGGCCAGGGTGGGGCGGCGGCCGGGTCGGGGTGGTGGGCCGCGGGGCTCGGCCGCCGGCCCTACGTCAGCCGCGCCGGAGGCATCACGGCTGCTGCACCGCCGCGGGTTTGACGGCCGCCCACTGCGTGACCGGCATCGCCTGCCGCCAGCCCGTGAAGCCGCCGACCGGCACCGCGTGGGAGACCGCGAGGCGGATCAGGTCGCCGCCGTGCCGCCGGTACCACTCGGTGAGCAGCGCCTCGGACTCCAGCGTCACGGTGTTCGCGACGATCCGGCCGCCCGGGGGCAGCGCCTCCCAGCAGGCGGCCAGCAGCCCGGGGGCGGTCAGGCCACCGCCGACGAACACCGCGTCCGGCGCCGGCAGGCCCGCCAGCGCGGCGGGCGCGGCGCCGTGCACGACGCGCAGCGCCGGTACGCCGAGCGCGCCCGCGTTGCGGCCGATCCGCTCGGCCCGTACCGGGTCGCGCTCGACGCTGACGGCGCGGCAGCCGCGGTGCGCCCGCAGCCATTCGATGGCGATGGAGCCGGAGCCGCCGCCGATGTCCCACAGCAGTTCGCCGGGGGCGGGGGCCAGCGCGGCGAGCGTGGCGGCGCGGACCTGGCGCTTGGTCAGCTGGCCGTCGTGTTCGTAGGCGGTGTCGGGCAGGCCGGGCACGGTGGCCAGGGCCGGGGTGCCGGGCTCGCGAACGCAGTCCAGGGCGATGACGTTGAGCGGGTCGGTGGGCGGCGCGTCCCAGTCGGCGGCCACCCCCTCCACCATCCGTTCGCGCTCGCCGCCGAGTTGCTCCAGTACGCGCATCCGGGTCGGGCCGAACCCGCGGGCCCGCAGCAGGGCGGCGACCTCGGCGGGGGTGCCGGCGCCGGCGGACAGCACCAGCAGGCGGTGGCCGTCGTACAGCGCGCGGGCCAGGTTGTCGGTGGGCCGTCCGACGAGCGTGACGACCTCGGTGTCCTCGACCGGCCAGCCGAGGCGTGCGCAGGCGTGGGAGACCGCGGAGGGGTGCGGCAGGACGCGGAGCCGGGGCCGCGTGGCGGGCGGGCGGTGGCCGCCGGGCGCGACCGCGCCGCCCGCCTCCTGCGCCTCCTGCTCCTCCTGCGCTTCCTGGTCCGCCAGTACCTCGGTCAGCGTCCGCCCGATCCCGTAGAACATCGGGTCGCCGCTGGCCAGCACGCACACCCGGCGCCCGGCATGCGCGGCGAGCAGCCCCGGGACGGCGGGGCGCAGCGGCGAGGGCCACGGGACGCGCTCGCCCGGGACGTGCGCGGGCAGCAGCGCCAGCTGGCGGGCGCCGCCGATCAGCACCTCGGCCGTGCGCAGGGCCTCCTGGGAGGCGGCGGGCAGTCCGTCCCAGCCGTCGGCTCCGATGCCGACGACGCAGAGGGGTTCAGGAGCGGCCGGGGCGGGTGGTGCGGGGCTCACTGCCGATTACCTCTTACCTCGGATGGGGTCGGTGGCGGGAGCCGAACTCTACTGACCGGTCGGGTGGGGCCGGCGACCGGGGACGGCCCCGCGGCCCTGGCGACCGGACAGTCGGCCTCCGTTTGCGCACTGCGGCGCCGGCCTCTTCGCACCGCTCTGACCAGGCACGATCCGCCGTTCGACGGTAATGACAACGGTCACCGGTGCAGCCTTTGGATCTTTCGCCGAAGTGCGGTTTGCTTCGCAATCAGGAGCCAGGAAGGAGCGCGCCCATGACCGAGCACGCCCACAGCCACGGGCACGGCCACCACCACAGCCACGGGGTCTCGCCGGACGCCGACCGGCGCTGGCTGCGCGCCGCACTCGTCCTGCTCACCGCGTACATGGCGGTCGAGGTCGTCATCGGCGTGCTGGCGCAGTCGCTGGCGCTGATCTCCGACGCCGCCCACATGCTCACCGACGCGGTCTCGATCGTGCTGGCGCTGATCGCGATGCGGCTGTCCGCGCGGCCGGCCCGCGGCGGCTACACCTACGGGCTCAAGCGCGCCGAGATCCTCTCCGCGCAGGCCAACGGCATCACCTTGCTGCTGCTGTCGGTCTGGCTGGCCTACGAGGCGGTCCAGCGGCTGATCTCGCCGCCCGACGTGACCGGCGGGCTGGTGCTGGTCACCGCGCTGTCCGGGATCGTGGTGAACCTGATCTGCGCCTGGCTGCTGTCCCGGGCCAACCGCTCGAGCCTGAACGTCGAGGGCGCCTACCAGCACATCCTCACCGACCTGTTCGGGTTCGTGGCCACCGCCGTCTCCGGCCTGGTCGTGCTGCTGACGGGCTTCGCCCAGGCCGACGCGATCGCCACGCTGGTGGTCGTCGCGCTGATGCTGCGGGCCGGTACGGGGCTGGTGCGGGAGTCCGGACGGATCTTCATGGAGGCCGCGCCGGCCGGGATCGACCCGGACGCGCTGGGCGACCACCTGGTCGCCGAGGACCAGGTCGTCGAGGTCCACGATCTGCACATCTGGCTGATCACCTCCGGGCATCCCGCGCTCTCGGCGCACATCCTGGTGGCCCCGGGCGGCGACTGCCACAAGGTCCGCCGGAACCTTCAGGAACTGCTGAGCGCGGAGTACGGCATCACCCACGCCACGCTCCAGGTCGACCACGTCGGCGAGCAGGGCGACGCCGACGAGGTGCTGACGCTGGGGCCGCGCCCCGGTCCCGGCGCCGCCCCGGAGCCCGCCGCCGACCACTGCGAGAACGCGCACGGCCCGGTGCACCGGCCGGGACCGCATCGGCACTGAGCGCCGGGCCGCCGGGCGGTGCCGGCCCGCCGCCCCTCGGCCGGGCGCCGCCCCTCGGGTGAACCCGGCCCGGGTAAGGGGCCGCGTGCCGCCGGTGGCGGGCGCCGCGGTGCTCGGATGACGGCATGAGAACCGCCGTTGTCTGCGCGCTGCTGTGCGCCGCCACCGCCCCCGGCCTGATCGCCGCCGTACCCGCCCCGCAGGCACCGCCCCCCGTCTCGGTGTCGATCGCGGTGACCGACGGCGCCGGCGACACCGAGACCGGCAGACGGCTCGAATACCGCGTCACCGTGCACAACCTGGGCGCCGACCAGGTCCACGGGGCCCGGGTCGAACAGCGGATGCCGGCCACCACGACCTCCGCCACCGCACCCGCCGGCACCGTCCAGGGCCACGGGACGGGCCGCCAGAAGGTCACCTGGCGCGCCGATCTGCCCGCGCACGACGTCCAGGTCTTCACCGCCACCGCCGTACTCGGCGACCGCCCGGACCGCACCACCACCGCCGCCCCCGGCACCCTGCGCGCCGCCGCCACGGCCTGCGTCTACGTGGGCGGCTCCTACGCGCCGGTGGCCTGCTCGGGCGATCTCGACGACCTGCCGCAGACGGGCCCGGCGGGCGACGGCAACGACGGCTGGGGATGGTGGGCGGTGGCCGCCGCGGCCGCGGCGCTGCTGGTGCCCGGGGTGGTGCGCACGGTGCGCCGGCGGCGGGCGGCGACGGCCCCGCGCTGAGCCCGGTCCCCGCGCCGGGTCACCCATTGGCACCGGCCCCGCTCGCGAGCGACAGCCCTACGGACTTGCCTGGAAGGTGGCCGTACGGCAGGGCTCACGGGAGGACGAGGCGATGTCAGCGAGGGGCCCGGCGTCGGCGCGGGGCCTGGCCGGCGGGGTGCTGCTGCTGATCGGTGCGCTCCTGCTGCCGCTCGGGCTGGCCGCCACCTGGGCACGCGCCGAACTGACCGAGACCGACAGCTATGTGGAGACGGTGGCGCCGCTGGCCGGCGACGCGGCCGTACAGCAGGCCGTCGTCGACGACGTGACGGACGGGGTGATGGCGCGCATCCAGCTCGACGGTCTGCTGAAGGGGCTGCTCAGAGCCGTACCGCGCGCGGAACGTCCGGCCGTGCGCCGCCACTTCACCCACGGCATCCGGGAATCCGTCGCCAAACAGGTACGCCAGGTCGTCACCGGCAGCGGATTCCCCGCCATGTGGAACGGGGTGCACCGGACCGCCCACCGGTCCCTGGACGGCACCCTGGCCGCCCCCGGCAACTCGGCGGTCACCCTCGACCTCACACCTGTCCTGGAACGGGTCAAACGCCAGCTGTCCGACAACGGCTCCGGCATGGGGGTGGACTTCGTCCGCCGGGTGCCGCGCTCCGGCGTGGAGGTGGTGCTGCTGGAGGCCGCGTACGTACCCCGGGTCCGGGCCGTCTACGACGTCGTCCAGCACGGGGCGCTGCTGCTGCCGCCGGCCGCGGCGCTGTGCCTGGCGGGCGGGCTGCTGCTGGCGCGGCGCCGGCGGCGGGCGCTGATCTGCGCCGGGGCGGGCTGCGCGGCGGCCGCCGCCCTGTTGGCCGTGGCGCTCGCGCTGGTCCGCGGCCGCACCCTGGACGCGCTGCCCGCCATGGTCTCCCGGCCCGCCGCGGACGCGTACGCCGATGCGCTGATCGGGCCGCTGCGGACCGGCGTCTGGCTGGTCGTCGGCGCGGGAACGCTGACCGCGGTGCTGGCCGCGGCGGGGCCGCCGGCGGTCCGGGCCTGGGGCGCCCGGCGCGGCGTCGGCCCCGGCTGAGGGCCGGTCAGATCGCCAGGACCGTCTTGCCCTGCGCCCGGCCGGTGCGGCTGGCCGCCAGCGCCTCCGGGGCCTCTTCCAGGGAGACCTCGCGGCCCACGAGGACGGTCAGGCGGCCCGCGTCGACATGGCCGGCGAGGATCTCCAGGAGCTGCGGGGAGGGCCGGTTGACGAAGTTGAAGCCGCGCAGGTTGTGCTCGGTCAGCTCGTCGGCGTCCGCCGAGCCGATCAGCGAGACGGCCGTGCCCCCGTCGCGCACGGTCCGGGTCAGCTCGCCGAACTCCGCGGGGCCACTGATCATGTCGATCAGCACGTCCACCCCGTCCGGATGCGCCGCCAGGACCTGGTCGGCGAGCGGGCCGGCGGTGTGGTCGACGGTCTCCGCCGCGCCCAGGTTCCGCATCAGCTCCGCCATGGCCGGGCGGGCGGTGGCGATCACCTCGGCGCCGCGGCCGGCCGCGAGCTGGGTGGCGAAGGTGCCGACGCCGCCGGTCGCGCCCACGATCAGCACGCGCTTGCCGTCGGCGATCCGGGTCTCCTCGACGAGGTTGTACGCGGTCATACCGGCCGTCGGCAGCGCCGCGGAGGTCGCGTAGGTGACGCTGCGGGCGGCGTGCGCGATGCGCTCCTCGTCGGCGATGGCCAGTTCGCAGTACGACCCCCCGCCCTGCTCCGGGCGCTGGAACTGGCCGAACACCGCGTCGCCGACGGTGAACCGCCGTACGCCGGTGCCGATCGCGAGCACCTCGCCCGCCCCGTCCGTCCCCAGGACCAGGGGGAAGGAGGCCGGGACGGCGTCCCCGAACATCCCGTCGGCGAGCTTCCAGTCGATGGGGTTGAGTCCGGCGGCGGACAGCCGCACCAGGACCTCACCGGGCCCTGGATCGGGCTGCGGCAGCTCCATGAGCTGCGGCTGTTCTCCGAATGCGCTGACTGCTACGGCTCTCATCGTGGCGTTCCCTTCCACCCTTCCGACCGGTGGCCGAAGTGGATCGTAAGCACGCCGGTGCGGCCGGATGCGGCAGGAGCAGAGGCGGTGCGGCGGAAGCAACTCGTACGGCCCCCCGGGGCGGGCGGAAAGTCGCTCCCGCCCCGGGCCCTAGACCGCCTGCAGCGCGAGCGTCGGTGACAGCCGTGCCGCCCGTACCGCCGGGTAGAGGCCCGCGACCGTGCCGATCACCAGCGTCGCGCCGAAGCCGCCGCCGACCGCCCAGGCGGGGACCACCCAGGGCATCTGGCCCGACGCCGCGAAGACGTAGGTGGCGGCGGAGCCCAGGACGATGCCGGCGAGGCCGCCCAGGCCCGACAGCAGCAGCGACTCGGTGACGAACTGGAGCCGGATCTGACCGCGGGTGGCGCCCATGGAGCGGCGCAGCCCGATCTCGTGACGGCGTTCCAGCACCGAAATGATCATGGTGTTGGCGACGCCGACACCGCCGACGAGCAGCGCCACACCACCCAGTCCGAGCAGCAGGTCGGTGAACGCGCCCTCGGTGGCCGCCCTGGCCTGGAGAGCCGACGACGGGTCGGTGACCTCGATGTTGCGCGGGTTCTCGGGATCGACGGTCTGCGCGATGAGGTCGCGTACGTCGTGCACGGACGCGTCGGTGGAGCGCTCGTAGACCGAGGTGGGGTGGCCGTCGAAGGAGAGCAGCTCGGTCGCGGCCGCCCAGCCGACGAGGGCGGAGCGCTCGATCTCGGGGGCCAGCGGCAGCGGGTCGAGGATGCCGAGGACGGTGAAGTAGCGGCCCCCTATGTAGACCTGCTGGGAGGGGTGGGTGACGCCGAGCCGCTGGGCGGCGACATGGCCGAGGACGACGGCCGGGTAGCGGCCGTTGGCGGCGTTGAGCCAGGTGCCGGACGCCATGGTGCCGCGCAGCGTGCCGAGCAGCCCCTCGTCGGCGGCCTTGACGGTGATGCCGCCGGTCTCCTCCTCGGGGACCTTCTCGGTACGCCGTACCGAGGAGCTCAGATCGCCGGTGGCGCCGACCCGCTCGACGCCCGCGATCCGCCCCACCATCCCGGGCGCGCGCTTGGGCAGCTTCACCTCCTCGCCGAACATGCCCTGGCCGGGCGTGGCGACCAGCATGTTCGTCCCCAACGCGTCCAGTTTCGCCAGGAGCTGGGCCTTGCTGGAGGCGGAGATGCCGACCACCGCGATCATCGTGGCGATGCCGATGGCGATACCGAGGGCGGAGAGCACCACCCGCAGGGGGCGGGTACGCAGCCCGGCCGAGCCGACGTGCAGGACGTCGCGCGGTCCCAGGGCGGCGGGGGAGAGCCGGCCGGGCCCGGTGCCCCGTCGCGCGGCTCGTGCGCCGGATCGTCCGGGCGCCCGGCTCATCGGGTCACGCTCCGCGCCCGGGCCGGAGTGCCCCGCTCGTCGGCGACCACCCGGCCGTCGCGGATCCGTACCTGCCGGGGCAGGCCCGCGGCGATCTCGCTGTCGTGGGTGATGACGGCGATGGTGGCGCCCTCCTCGTTGAGATCGTGCAGCAGCCCGAGCACCGCCTCGCCGGAGGCGGAGTCCAGGGCGCCGGTGGGTTCGTCGGCCAGCAGCAGATCGGGTTCGCCCACCACCGCGCGGGCGATCGCCACCCGCTGCTTCTGCCCGCCCGACAGCTCGTGCGGGCGGTGCGTCATCCGGTCCGCGAGCCCCACCCGGGCCAGCGCGTCGGCCGCCCGCCGGCGGCGTACGGCGCGTGGCAGCCCGGAGTAGAGCAGCCCCTCGGCGACGTTGTCCCGGGCGCTGATGCCGGGCACCAGGTGGAAGGACTGGAAGACGAAGCCGATGTGCCGGCTGCGCAGTGCGGAGAGCCGGCGGTCGCCGAGCGTGGCGATGTCGTGTCCGGCGAGGGTGACCGTGCCGGCTGTGGGGCGGTCCAGGGTGCCGATGATGTGCAGCAGCGTGGACTTGCCGGAGCCGGACGGGCCGACGATGGCCAGCAGCTCGGCGCGCGCCACCCGCAGGTCCACCCCGCGCAGCGCGGCGACGCCGCCCGGGTACTCCTTGGTGACGCCGGCCAGTTCGACGACGCGGTCGGCGGACCCGTCCGGGCCGCGCAGGCCGTCGCGGGGTGCGGTGGTGAGGGTCATGCCTTCGGCACCCCGACCTTCATGCCCGGCTTCAGGCGGCCGCCGGTGATCTCGACCCGGCCCTGCCCGAACATGCCCAGCTTCACCGGCACGTCCCGCACCCGGCCGCCCTCGACGACCTGCACCCCGAAGCCGCCGCCGGGCAGCGCCAGCAGCGCGCCTACCGGCACCGTCAGGGCGTCCTTGCGCACCTCGCCGACGAGGTCGACGGTGACCGGCGACCGGTCGAAGGCGGTGCGGCCCCCGGAGTCGGTGAAGGTGACCCGGGCGGTGATCTTGGGGGTCTTGCTCTGCGGGTCGGTGCCCTCCTCGGTGACGGTCCGGTCGACGGAGTCGACCTTGCCCTCGGCGGTCCGGCCGTCCGGCAGGTTCACCGTCACCTTGGTACCGGGCCGGGCCAGATCGGCCTGGGCGACATCGAGCTTGACCTGGACCTCGCGGGTGGAGCCGGTGGCGGTCAGCACCGGGCGGCCGGGCGCGGCCGGATCGCCGACCGCCGCCTCCTTCTTGTTGATCCGCACCGCGCCCGGCTGGAAGGAGATCTGGTCCGGGCCGGTGGTGCCGGTCTGCTTCAGGCCGTGCGCCCGCTGCCAGCGCCTCACGGCGTCGGCGGTGCCCGCGGTGAACTCCTCGTCGACGGCGAGCTGGTCGCCGTACCCGAGGGCGCGCAGATTCTCCTTGAGCTGGCGGACGTCCCGGCCCTCGTCGCCCTGCTTGAGCTGCCGGTACATCGGCTTGGCGCCGTACATCAGCCGCACCTGGTGGCCGTCGACCTCGTAGAGCGCGCCGTCCCGCCGCACCGTGGAGCCGCCGGCCGGCAGCCAGGTCAGGGTGCCGGACGCACCGGCGTTGACCTTGCGCTCCTTGGCGTAGCCCAGGGTGCCGTCGACCTGGGTGCTGCTGCTGAGGTCCTGCCGCCGGACGGTGTCGGTGGCCGGCGGCAGGCCCTCGCCCGGCGCCCGGCGGCCGGTGTCCGCGCGACCGGTAACGGTCCCCAGGGCCGCGCCGCCGCCGGCCAGCAGCGCGGCGAGGACCAGCGCGGAGACGAGGTAGGTGGTGCGGCGGCCGCGGCGCGCGGGCCGCGTGGCACCGGCGGGGCGGCCGGCCGCTTCCGGCTCAGCCATTCTTGCCGCCGCACGCCGCGTTGGCCTTCTCGAACTTCTTCTGCTGGCTCGGGGGGATGCGCTGCGCCTGCTGCATTCCGTCGCCGCCGAACTTCGGGTCCGGCATGTTGAAGCCGTGCTGCCGCATACAGCGGGCGAACTTCAGCATCTTGTCCTTCTCGGCCTGGCTCGGGCCGTTCGCACCGGACTGCGGGCCGCCTTCCTGGCAGGCCTTGAAGGCCTTCTTCATCTTCTCCGGATCGCTCTTGTCGCCGCCGACGACCATGCTGCGCGGGTCCTGGCCCGGCTTGGGCTCCTGGACCTGTACGCCGTGCTCGCGCAGGCACTGGCGGTGCTTGTAGGCCGCGTCCGCCTCCTTGCCCTTGCCGCTCGCGTCGGAGCCGCCCTTGTCCTTCGCCCCGCCGCCGTCGCCGCTGTCGCCGCCGGAGCAGGCCGTGGCGAGCAGGGCCAGGCCGGCCATCAGCCCCGCCGCCAGGGACGTACGCCGCTGGCCGGCTGAGGGACGCGTACTGCGCTGCCGCATGGTGTTCCTCCTGGATTCCTCGGCACACGGGAGGTGCCCGATGCGGCAGAGGCTGGCAGCGGGCCGCCTTTCGTTTCTCTAACCGCTCGGCGGCGCCCGGCTCCAGCGTGGTGAATTCCCTGGTCCGGGGCGTCGCGGCGAAAGAGGTTTACGTCGAGGAAAGGCGGCCCTCGGGTACACATGACCGCATGCGTGTTCTGGTGGTGGAGGACGAGGAGTTCCTCGCGGACATGATCGCCGCGGGCTTGCGCCGCGACGCGCTCGCGGTGGACATCGCTCATGACGGCCGCGAGGCGCTGGCCAAGCTGCGGCTCGGCGCGTACGACGTGCTCGTCCTGGACCGTGATCTGCCCGGGCTGCACGGCGACGAGGTGTGCCGGCACGTCGTGGAGCAGGGGCTGCTGACGCGGGTGCTGATGCTCACCGCGTCCGGCACGGTCCACGACCGGGTGGCCGGTCTCGGGCTGGGCGCCGACGACTATCTGACCAAGCCGTTCGCGTACGAGGAGTTGCTCGCCCGGGTCCTGGCGCTGGGCCGGCGGGCCCGGCCCGCCCTGCCGCCGGTCATCGAACGGGCCGGCGTCACCGTCGACACCGCGCGTCGGCTGGCGGTGCGCGACGGCCGTCCGCTGGCCCTGTCGCGCAAGGAGTTCGGGGTGCTGGAGGTCCTGCTGCGCGCCCAGGGCGCGGTGGTCAGCGGCGACGACCTGATCGAGGAGGTGTGGGAGGAGCACACCAGCTACCGCACCAACGCCGTCCGCGTCACGCTCAGCAAACTGCGCGCCAAGCTCGGCGAGCCGCCGGTGATCGAGACCGTGCCCGGCGCCGGATACCGGATGAGCGACGGGCCGGGCGAGCGACGGTGAAACGTGCCTGGCTGCCCGGCAGCGAACGGGTCCGGCTCACCGCGCTCTACGGCGGGCTGCTGGTGCTGGCCGGCGCCATGCTCATCGGCCTGGTCTACGTCCTCGTACGGCAGGGCCTCTACTCCAGTCTGAGCACCGCCGTCACCACCGCCGCACCGCGCGGTCAGGGCCCGTACGCCACCGGGTCCGCACCTGCCCTCGGCCCGACCATCGCGCCCGCCGCCCCGCTGCCCGGCTACGAGCAGGCCCTGGGCGACGGCGGCCGCTACCGCGTCACCAGGGACATCACCGATGCCACCGAAGCGGCCGCGCTCGGGCGGCTGCTGACCGTGTCGCTGATCGCGCTGCTGGTCTTCGCGGTGATATCGGTGGCGCTGGCGTGGTGGATGGCCGGCCGGGTGCTGCGTCCGGTCGGCGTGATCACCCGCACCGCCCGCCGGCTGTCCGCCGCCAATCTGCACGAGCGGATCGCCCTGGACGCCCCGCCCGGGGAGCTCAAGCAACTCGCCGACACCTTCGACGGCATGCTCGACCGGATCGAGCATCTGGTCTCCGCCCAGCAGCGGTTCGCCGCCAACGCCGCCCATGAGCTGCGCACCCCGCTCGCCGTGCAGCGCGCCGCTGCCGAGATCGGCCTGGCCGACCCGGACCCGGCCAACGTACGGCGGATCCGCGGCAAGCTGATCGAGGTCGCCGAGGACAGTGAGCAGCTGATCGAGGGGCTGCTCCTGCTGTCCGTCTCCGACCAGGGCCTGCAGCGCCGCGAGCCGGTGGCCTTCGGGGAGCTCGCCGAGTCCGTCGCCGCCGAGTACGCCGAGGTCGCCTGGCGGCGCGGTCTGACCCTCGCCACCGACATCCGCCCCCACGCTCCGAAGGAGCAGGGCGGCCCCCCACCACCGACCGTCGACGGCGACCCCGTCCTGCTCGCGCATCTCGTGCGCAACCTGGTCGGCAACGCCGTGCGCCACAACCACCCCGACGGCCGGATCACCCTCAGCGTCCACGGCCGCACCCTGGAGATCAGCAACACCGGGCCGGCCGTGCCCGCCGCGTCCATCCCCTATCTCTTCGAGCCGTTCCGCCGCCTGGAGGAGCGCCGGCACGCGCCCGGGGAGGGCGCCGGGCTGGGCCTGTCGATCGTCGCCTCCATCGCCCGCGCACACGACGCCTCCGCGACCGCGCGCCCCAACCCAGGCGGCGGGCTGACGGTCCGTGTCACCTTTCCGCCGCGGGCGACCTGACGGCCCGTGGAGCGCTCCACACCCGATTGCCCGCATGACGGGACCCGTCACGGGTGGCGGGATTCAATGACTCAATGATCCGGTTCGAGTCCGTCACCAAGCGCTACCCCGACGGGACCACCGCCGTCGACGACCTCTCCTTCGAGGTCGGCGAGGGGGAGCTGGTGACCCTCGTCGGACCGTCCGGCTGCGGCAAGACGACGACCATGATGATGGTCAACCGGCTCATCGACCCCACACAGGGGAGGATCTACGTCGACGGTGCGGACATCGCCGGCGTCGACCCGGTCCGGCTGCGCCGCCGCATCGGCTATGTCATCCAGCAGACCGGCCTCTTCCCGCACCGCACGGTCCTCGACAACACGGCCACCGTGCCCGTTCTGACCGGCTGGAAGAAGGCGGCGGCCCGCGAGCGGGCGGCCGAACTGCTGGACCTGGTCGGACTGGACCCGGCCGTCTACGGCACGCGCTATCCCGAGCAGCTCTCCGGTGGTCAGCGCCAGCGCGTCGGCGTGGCCCGCGCGCTCGCCGCCGACCCGCCCGTGCTGCTGATGGACGAGCCCTTCGGCGCCGTCGACCCGGTCGTGCGCGACCGGCTCCAGAAGGAGTTCCTGCGGCTGCAGTCCACCCTCCACAAGACGGTGCTGCTCGTCACCCACGACATCGAGGAGGCCATCCGGCTCGGCGACCGGATCGCGGTCTACGGGGCCGGGCGCATCGAGCAGTACGACACCCCCGCGAGCGTCCTCGGCGCCCCGGCGACGCCGTACGTCGCCGAGTTCGTGGGCACCGACCGGGCGTTGAAGCAGCTCTCGGTGACCGGCATCGACCGCGGTGACCTCGAACGCCCGCCGTTCGCCCGGCTCGGCGAGCCGGCCGCGCAGGCGGCGGGACGGCTACGGGCCGAGGGGGCCCGCTGGGCGGTGGTCCTGGACGAGGACGGTGAACTGCACGGCTGGGTGGGCGCGGAGGAGCTGGCCGGTACCGCCGGCACGGTCGCCGGACACGCCCGCCGCATGGAGGCCTGGGTGCCGGTCACCGGCACCCTCAAGGCCGCCTTCAGCGAGATGCTCAAGCATGACGCCGGCTGGATCGCGGTCCTGGACGGCCGGCGCTTCCTGGGCGTCCTCACCCCGACCAAGCTCCATGAGGCGCTGCGCCGCACCATCGACTCGGACGAGCGGGGGGTGCCGCGGGAGCGGGCACGGGTGGACTCGGTGCCCACGGAGTGAGGGGAGGGGAGGCAGGTGCTGTCCGCGAGTCGTCCGGCGCGTGTTTCACGTGAAACGTCCACGGTGCTTGCCCGCGCGCCGTTTCACGTGAAACGGCGGCCCGCTCGCCGGTGCGGCGATGCGCGTGCGACACCGGGCCGCCCGCCGGAGGCGGCTCAGCTCTTCGGCAGCAGCCCCTTCGCCATGAGGTAGTTGCGCGCCACGTCCGCCGGGAGTCGCCGCCAGCTGTCCACCTGTTCGTTGAGGTGCGCCAGATCGCCGGTGGTCAGGACCGTGTTGAGGCGATGGAGCGCGGCGGCGGCGCGCGGGCCGCCCGCGCGGGCGCGGTTGACGACGGGGAGGACGTAGTCGGCGTTCTGCAGCTTCTTGTCGTCGGCGAGCAGCACCAGCCCGAACTGGTCGAGGGTGGCGTCCGTGCTGGTGGTCAGCACCAGCTGGTCCTGTCCGTTCTGCACGGCCTGCTTGGCGGGCGTGGTGCCGACCCCCTTCGGGTCGATGGCGGTGATGTCGATTCCGTACTTCTTCCGCAACCCCGGGGCGCAGAAGGGCCGTTGGACGCACTCGTCGCCCGCCGCGAGCCGCACCGGCAGCTTGGCGCGGCCCAGGTCGCTGAGGGTCTTGAGGTGGTGCTTGCGGGCGTATGCGGCGCTCACCGCGAAGGCGTTCTGGTCGACGGCCCGGCCGGGCGGGAGCACGGTCAGGCCACGGCGGGCGGCGAGCCGGCGCAGCACGGTCATGGTGATGCGGAGGTCGGGCGAGGCGACGGGGGCCGCCTTGGAGCCGTTGTCCTTGGCGTTGAGCCAGTCCGCGAAGGTCGCGGCGTACTCGGGGACGACATCGATCTGCCCGGCCTCCAGCGCGGGTTCGTACAGCTCGCGGTTGCCGACGGTCAGGACATGGGTCCGGTAGCCGGCGTGGTCGAGCAGCGCCGCATACATCCGGGCGAGCAGCTCGCTCTCGGTGAAGCCGGCCGAACCGATGGCCAGTTCGCTGCTGTCCCCGGGCGAGGCGGTGATCGCGGAGCGGGTCTCCAGGGAGGGGCCGGTGGCGCATCCGGTGAGCTGGACGACCGCCAGGACCGCGACGGCCGTGCGGACCGTGCCGGCGGCCCTCATCCGGCCCGCCCCCGCGCCCGCCCCGGCGCGAACCGCTCCACGAGCTCGAAGCCGGCCTCCATCAGCAGCGCGAACACCGCGACCAGCACCGCACCGGCGACCACCTGCGGGGTGCTGGCCAGGTTGAACCCCGCGGTGATGATCCGGCCCAGGCCCCCGCCGCCGACCAGCGCGGCGAGCGTGGCGGTGGCCACGAGCTGGACCGCGGCGATCCGGACGCCGGTCAGCACCAGCGGAAAGGCCAGCGGCACCTCCACCCGCCACACCAGCTGCGTCCCGGTCATCCCCATGCCCCGCGCGGCCCGCACCACGCTCCGGTCCACCTCACGCATCCCGACGTACGCGTTGGTCAGCAGCGGTGGGATGGCGAACAGCACCAGCGCGATGATCGTCGGCCACTGCCCGTGCCGCCCGAGGGGCGTGAGCAGCAGCAGGACGAGTACGGCGAAGGTCGGCACCGCGCGCCCGACGTTGGCGAGGTTGACCGCCAGCGCGCCGCCGCGTCCGAGGTGGCCGAGAGTCAGCGCGATCGGCAGCGCGATCAGGGCGCTGATGGCCAGGCAGGCGAAGGTGAGGACGAGGTGCTGTTCGAGGCGGTGCCAGACGCCGTTCTCACCGGACCAGTTGGCGCCGGCGGTCAGCCATGTCCAGACCTCGAAGAGGGTGTTCATGTCCGCCGCCCGGGAGCCGCGGCCGGCCGTCTGAGCCCCGCGCCGGCCCGGATCCGCACCCGCGCCCGCCGGCCGGCCCGCCGCCAGGGGGTGAGCAGCCGTTCCGCACCGAGCAGCAGCAGATCGAAGACGACCGCGATGATCACGCACAGCACGGACGCGGTGAGCACCTGCGCCTTGAAGAACCCGTTCATCCCGGCGTAGATGAGGTTGCCCAGCCCGCCGTAGCCGACAATCGCACCGACCGTGGTGAGGGCGACCGCCGAGACCGTGGCGATCCGCAGCCCGGCCATCGCGGCGGGTACGGCCAGCGGAAACTCCACGGTCAGCAGTTGGCGCAGCGGCCCGTACCCCATGCCGCGGGCGGCTTCCGTGGCCTCGGCGGGGACGCCGTTCAGCCCGGCCAGGATGTTCCGCACCAGCAGGGTGAGCGAGTAGAGGGCGAGGCCGACCACGACGAGGGTGGCGGAGAGCCCGTAGACCGGCAGCAGCAGCGAGAACATCGCCAGCGACGGGATCGTGTAGAGGACCGTGGTGATGCCGAGCACCGGCCCGGCCGTCCACCGCCGGCGGCGGGCCAGCACGGCCAGCGGGACCGCGATCACCAGTCCCAGCGCCACCGAGACCACCGTCAGCTGGATGTGCTGGACGACCGCGTCGAGCAGGATCTGCCGGCGGGTGCTCAGGTAGTCGCCGCAGATCCAGTCGTTACGGGCCAGGCAGTCGTCCGGCGGCGGTGCGGTCACGGTACGAGTCCACCCCGGCGGGGGCGGGGTGTCGCGGCGGACGCGTCCGATCGGGCTCCCGCTTCGCCCACCCCGCGCAGACCTGCACACCCGATGTAGACACCCCACGTATACACGCAGTGTGTACTACCTATGTATAGTTCCCCGGAGTCCATGGGACCGGTGCGACCGGTGGTCGGCGCGGCAGGGCACGCCCCTGTGCGCGCCGGCCTCGCCATGCCCGAAAGCGCAGGTCACGGACTCCTTGCCGACCGCCCCGCGCCCGAAGAGAGACCCGCATGCCGAAGCAGAAGTCCACGGCCCGCAGCCTGTCCACCGCCGGGCTGCTGGCCGCCACGTCCCTGGTCCTGGCCCTCAGCGGCTGCGCCACGTACGACGTCACCGCGCCGGCCGACGCCCGCGCCGAAGCCTCGGCGGCGGAGGGGAAGGCGACGGACGGGAAGGCGAGCGAGGGGAAGGGGAGCGACGGAAAGGCCACGGAGGCCGGCGGCGTCGACTGCGCCAAGGCCAAGTGCGTCGCGCTCACCTTCGACGCGGGCCCCAGCGAGAACACCGACCGCCTGCTGGACATCCTCAAGAAGGAGAAGGTGCACGCGACCTTCTTCATGCTCGGCAAGAACCATGTCGCCAAGCGCCCGGCCGAGGTGAAGCGGATCGACGCCGAGGGCCATGAGCTGGCCAACCACACCTGGTCGCACCAGATCCTGACCGAGATAGCGCCCGAGGAGGCGAAGCGGGAACTGTCCCGCCTCCAGGACGCGGTCCGCAAGATCACCGGCAAGACGCCCCGGCTGATGCGCCCGCCGCAGGGCAGGACCGACGGGGAGGTCTCCAAGATCAGCAAGGACCTCGGGCTGGCACAGGTTCTGTGGAGCGTGACCGCCAAGGACTACCAGACCAACGACTCGGCCCTGATCACCAAGCGGGTGCTCGAACAGACCGAGCGCGACGGCGTCATCCTGCTGCACGACATCTACCAGGGCACCGTGCCGGCCGTCCCGGGCATCCTCAAGGAACTGAAGAAGCGCGGCTACACGGTCGTCACGGTCTCCCAGCTGCTCTCCCCGGCGAAGCCCGAGCCGGGAATGGTCTACCGGCCGGAGTGACGGCGCCCACCGGCCCCCGACCGTCGGCGAGGCCACAAGCGGATACGCGCGAGCCCGGCCCACGCACAGGGGACGTGGGCCGGGCTCGTGAACATCCGGCGCTCGCGGGCGGCCTAGGAGGGTCTTCCCTTTAGCCGACCGCGTTCGGTTTCACGGAGTGCGGTTTTACGGAGTGCGGTCAGCCCTGCGGGCGCTCCGCCTCCACGCGGCGGCGGGCGCTCTCCTCGGACGTCGTCGGCGCCTGGCCCGGCGCACCGCCCTGCCCCGGCTTGGCCCCCTGCTTGCCCGGCGGGACGATGGCCTCGGTGTCCTGCGGGAACGTCAGCTGCTGGCTCTGCCACTCCAGGGCCGGTACGACCTCCCGCCGCCAGGTGGCGAACTGGTGGCTGCCCTGCGGCAGGATGATCGAGTCGACCGCCATCGGCGACTTGGCCGCATGGAGGAACTTCATGGTGGGGCCGTAGTTCGCCTCACCCTTGCGGCTGCTGGCGACCAGTGCGGAGACCTGCGGCGCGGGCAGGTTCTTCAGGCGCCACAGCAGATCGTGCTCGCGCTCCCGCTGGGCGCCCGCCGCGCCGGCGCCGAAGAGGCTGCCGGTGGTCAGGTCGTCCTTGATGGCGTAGTCCCCGGAGAGCGAGACCGCCGAGGTGTACACCTTCGGGTTGCGCATCGCCAGCTGCAGCGAGCAGGTACCACCGGACGAGTAGCCGAACGCGCCCCAGGCACTGGGGTCACGGCCCACCCGGTAGGCCGACTTCATGGCGTCCGGCAGGTCCTTGGTGAAGAACGTCTCGGCCTGCGGACCGCCCGGCACGTCCACGCACTCGGTGTCCCTCGGCGGCGCGATCGTCGGCCGCACCATCACGATCACCGTCGGCTGCATCTTGCCCTGGGCGATCAGCCGGCCCGCGTTCTGCGGCACCTGGAGGTGCTGCGCGAGGTTCATGATCCCGCCGGGGTAGCCGCTGATGACGACCATGACGGGGAACCGCTGCCGGCGGAACTGCTCCTGGAAGTACTGCGGCGGCAGGTAGATGAAGCCCGGGTTGATGGCCCGG
Source organism: Streptomyces sp. NPDC033270 (assembly GCF_055576575.1). NCBI lineage: Bacteria > Bacillati > Actinomycetota > Actinomycetes > Kitasatosporales > Streptomycetaceae > Streptomyces > Streptomyces sp. NPDC033270. The sequence continues at coordinate 80,792 of NZ_JBVIRA010000005.1, read as the reverse complement.
GTGCGGCGCCCGACGATCCGTACGGACTCGACCTTGCCCACCTTGTCGGCGGGCCCCTTGGGCAGACCGGTCACCCGATCGAGACCCTGCGGGCCCGCCGGTTGGATCAGCCCGCCCTTGAGGTTGCCGACCGAGGCGTACTGCCCGCCGCCCTGGCTCACGGACACCGGCGCCTCTTCGTTGTTGCCCAGCAGCTCGTCCCAGTTGCCGTAGAACTCGAAGTTCGCATTCACGGCGAGGGCGAGCGCGCACACGATCGACACCTGGGTGACCACGATGGCGCCCAGCCTGCCCAGTACGGCGCGGAGCCCGCGCTTGGCCAGCCGGGGCCAGAGCCACACCGTGGCGGCCACGCAGGCCACCGCCAGCACGACCACCGTGTATTCGAGCGACTGACTGGTCAGCCCCATGCGCCCACATCTCCCGTCACCCTCGGAAGGGTTCTTGCCTTCTTATTGGCCGCCTAGGCACAACGGGCGGCTCAGGACAATGGTCACCGGAGGAGACGGGCACACCTGCGCATCGGATACCTGAACGACTCAGTTCTTACCCAGCTCTTGCCACTTCGTTTCCGGGGCGTGATGTGAGGGCGTCGCGCGAAGGTGCACTCTCCCCACTCCGGCCAACTCCCCCACCTCCCACCACTTCTACCAACTCCCCCAACTTCACTAACTTCGCCAAAACCCCCAACTCGGCCAACATGCTCCCCATTCGCCACCTCCACATCCCCGTCCCCCACAGCCCCATCCGGCCGCCGCGAGACGGCACACGTGAACAGGCAGTGAATCCGGAGCCGCGGCAGACCCCGGCGAGTGGCCGCCCGGCACGCCGTACGGGGCCCCGCACGGACCACCGTTCAGCCCCGTACGCAGGGCGGATGCCCCACAGCCAGGACACCGGCGGCCTGACTGAAACCCCCTCCCCCGCGATACTGCCCGGATAGCCCACCACGCGAGGCGCGGGGTCCCACGATGAGGCCGGTCCCGGCCGCTACGCTTACGTATCCGTCCTGGTCAGGGACATGTCCGTGCTTCACGGACATACGCCGCACCCACCACACGCAAGAGAGGTTCGCCGATGGGCATTCGGAGTCTGCTGCGCAACGCTTTCGGTCGCTCCAAGGCGGCCCGTGAAGAATCCGGCGCGGCCCCGAGCGGCACGGCCGACAAGCCGGAGTCCGCGACCATCCCCGAGGCCCGCGAGGAAGCCACCCCGGCCCCCGCCCCGGAGGCCGAAGTCCCCGCCGCCCGCACGGCGCCCCCGGAGACCCCGGCCCCGAGCCCGGCGCCGACGACCGCGACCCTGCCGGCCCAGAGCAGCCCGGTGGACCGCGCGGAGACGCCCGTACGGACCGAGACGCCGTCCGTACGCGAGGAGTCCGCCGGCGACGCCCCCACCGCGACCGAGCCGGCCAAGGCCGACGAGGAGCCCACGGCGGACGCGGCCGGCGACGAGCCCGACACCGCTGCCGTGGACAAGGCCGACACCGTCTCCGAACTCGTGAGCCGGGCCTTCGACAACCCGAGCCCGTCGGCGCCGGCACCCACCGAGTCCGCCGCGGAGTCCGCCACGGAGTCCGCACCGGCCCAGGACGAGGCCAAGGAGGGCGCTGAGGCCGCGGCCAAGACCGAGGCCCCCGCCGAGGCCGAGGACGAGCCGAAGGGCGAGGCCGTCCCGGAGGAGGAGCCGACCGCCGAGGCCGCGCCGGAGCCGGAGGCCCAGCCGAAGCCTGAGCCCCAGCCGGAGCCGCAGGCCGAAGCCGAGGCCAAGGCCGAGCCCCAGCCCGCCAAGGACGCGGTCACCGAGACCAGCGAGGCCGTCGAGAGCCCCGCGGACGCCAAGGGCACCGAGAGCACCGAGGACGCCAAGAGCCCCGCGGGCACCAAGGACACCGAGAGCTCCCTGGCCGCCACCGCCCCCGGCCTGGTCAGCCTCTACAAGTCCGCCGGCACCACGCTGGAGAAGCACGGCCTCGCCACCCAGCGCGCCGCCGTCTACCTGGTCCTCGACCGCTCCGGCTCGATGCGCAACTACTACAAGGACGGCACGGTCCAGAACCTCGCCGAACAGGCCCTCGGCCTCGCCGCCAACTTCGACGACGACGCCACCGTCCCCGTCGTCTTCTTCTCCACCGACGTCGACGGCACCGCCGAGATCGACCTCACCAACTACGAGGGCCGCATCGAGGAGTTGCACGCCGGCCTCGGCCACATGGGCCGCACGAACTACCACTGGGCCGTCAACGCCGTCGTCGAGCACTACAAGAAGTCCGGCAGCACCGCCCCGGCCTTCGTCATCTTCCAGACCGACGGCGCCCCGACCTCCAAGCCGGCCGCCGAGCGGGCCCTGTGCGAGGCCGCCGAACTCCCCATCTTCTGGCAGTTCATCGGCTTCGGCGACCCGGAAGCCAAGGGCTTCGACTTCCTCCGCAAGCTCGACGACCTGGCCGTCCCGGAGAAGCGCGCCGTCGACAACGCCGGCTTCTTCCACGCCGGCCGCGACCCGCGCAGCCTCTCCCACGACGAGCTCTACCAGCAGCTGATGGTCGAGTTCCCCGAGTGGCTCACCGAGGCCCGCACCGCCGGCGTCCTCAAGGACAACTGACCCGCGGGCTCCGCCACCAGCACCCCACCGGCCGCGGCCGGGCCCCACGGCCCGCCGCGGCCGACGCTTTCACCGAGACCACGGCAGCGGCGGCACAGCAGGCGAGCCGTGTCCCCGCTCCCTAGGCTGAATGCGTGAAGCACCTGCGCGGAGCGGGAGGTGCCGCGCCGCCTCCCGGATCCGGGACGCCCAGATGGGCCGCGTCGGCGGAGCCCGACCTCCGGCGCTGGTGGGCGCTGGTGGTGATCGCGACGGCGCAGTTGATGGTGGTGCTGGACGCGACCATCGTGAACATCGCGCTGCCGTCGGCCCAGCGGGCCCTGGGGATGTCGGATGCCAACCGGCAGTGGGTGATCACCGCGTACACCCTCGCGTTCGGCGGGCTGCTGCTGCTCGGCGGGCGGATCGCCGATCTCGTGGGGCGGAAGCGCACGTTCATGATCGGGCTGGTGGGGTTCGCCGTCGCGTCGGGGCTGGGCGGGGCGGCCACCGGCTCCGGGCTGCTGTTCGGGGCGCGGGCGCTGCAGGGGGCGTTCGCGGCGCTGCTGGCGCCGTCCGCGTTGTCGCTGCTGACCACGACGTTCCCCCGGGGCAAGGAGCGCAGCAAGGCCTTCGGGATATACGGGGCCATCGCGGGTGGCGGCGCGGTCATCGGGCTGATCGCGGGTGGGCTGCTGACCGAGTACCTGGACTGGCGCTGGTGTCTGTATGTGAATGTGCCGGTCGCCCTGGTGGCCCTCACGGGAGCGGCGGTGTTTCTGCGGGGCCGGCCGGAGCGAAAGCGGGTCTTCCTGGACGTACCGGGTGCCGTGCTGGGGTGCGGCGGCCTGGTGGCGATCGTCTACGGGTGCGGTGAGGCGCAGCCGCGGGGGTGGGGCGACGGACTGGTCGTGGGGATGCTGGCGGGGGGCGCGGCGCTGCTGGCCGTCTTCGCGTGGTGGCAGACGCGGGCGCGGCATCCCCTGCTGCCGCTGCGCATCGTGCGGGACACCAATCGCGGCGGCGCGTTCCTGACCATGGCGCTGGCGGTGGTCGCGATGTTCGGGACGTTCCTCTTCCTCACCTATTACTTCCAGACCGTGCTCGGATATTCGCCGGTCAGGGCCGGACTGGCCTTCCTTCCGATGGTGGCGGCGATCGTGGTCGGGTCGACGCAGATATCGGCGCGGCTGCTGCATCGCGTCCCGCCGCGGTTCCTGATGGTTCCGGGTGCGCTGCTCGCCGCCGCGGGGCTGTTCACGCTGACGTTCGTGACGGCCCGGCCGGCGTATGTCTCCCATGTCCTGCCGGCGGAACTCCTCGTCGGGCTGGGGATGGGGCTGACGTTCATGCCGGTGATGGCGACGGCCACGACGGGGGTCGCGCGGCAGGACTCCGGCGTCACGTCCGCGACGGTCAACACGGCACAGCAGGTCGGTGGTTCGATCGGTACGGCGCTGCTGAACACGATCGCCACGTCGGCGAGCGCGGCGTATCTCGCGGACCGGCTGGCCGAGGCGGCCCGCGGGAGCGCGGGGCAGCAGCTCCCCCCGGCGGTCCGGGAGGGCCTGGTCAAGGACGGGGTGGTGCACGGATTCACCGCGGCCATCGGGGCCGGGTCGGTGATCATGCTGGTCGCCGCCCTGGTCGCCGGGACGATGGTGAAGGCGCCCGGCGCCGCCTCCGCGCTCCCCGAAAAGCCCGCGCCGGAGCCCCCGACCCGTCCAGTACGATATTGACGTTCCGTAAAGCAAATCATCACTCACCGTAGCGACTTGGGAGCAGCCGGCAATGGCTCGACACCTCATCACCAGCGCCCTTCCGTATATCAACGGGATCAAGCACCTGGGCAACATGGTGGGGTCCATGCTCCCGGCGGACGTCTACTCCCGGTATCTGCGGCAGCGCGGGCACGACGTGCTCTACATCTGCGCGACGGACGAGCACGGGACGCCCGCCGAGCTGGCGGCCAAGGAGGCGGGCCAGTCCGTCGACGCCTTCTGCGCGGAGCAGCACGACAAGCAGAAGGCGATCTACGAGGGCTTCGGCCTGGAATTCGACCACTTCGGGCGCAGCTCGTCCCACGAGAACGTCGAGCTGACCCAGCACTTCGCGCGCAAGCTGCACGAGAACGGCTTCATCGAGGAGCGGGCGATCCGCCAGGTCTTCTCGGTCACCGACGACCGCTTCCTGCCCGACCGCTACATCGTCGGCACCTGCCCGCACTGCGGCTACGACAAGGCGCGCGGCGACCAGTGCGAGAACTGCACCCGGGTGCTGGACCCGACCGACCTGATCGACGCCCGCTCGGCGATCAGCGGCAGCGGTGACCTCGAAGTGCGCGAGACCAAGCACCTCTTCCTGCTCCAGTCGAAGCTGCAGCACGAGGTCGAGGGCTGGCTGGAGGGCAACGGCAGCAAGGAGTGGCCGACGCTCGCCTCCTCCATCGCGCACAAGTGGCTGACGGAGGGCCTCCAGGACCGGGCGATCACCCGTGACCTGGACTGGGGCGTTCCGGTGCCGGCCGATGTGTGGCCGGAGCTGGCAGCCGAGGGCAAGGTCTTCTACGTCTGGTTCGACGCCCCGATCGAGTACATCGGCTCGACGAAGGAGTGGGCGGACGTCGCGCCCGAGGAGCGCGACTGGAAGTCGTGGTGGTACGAGGCCGATGACGTCCGCTACACGGAGTTCATGGCCAAGGACAACGTCCCGTTCCACTCCGTGATGTTCCCGGCGACGCAGCTGGGGACCCGCGAGCCCTGGAAGAAGGTCGACTTCCTCAAGGCCTTCAACTGGCTCAACTACTACGGCGGGAAGTTCTCCACCTCCCAGCGGCGCGGCATCTTCACGGACGCGGCGCTGGAGCTGCTGCCGGCCGACTACTGGCGCTACTTCCTGATCGCCAACGCCCCCGAGTCGGACGACACCTCCTTCACCTGGGAGCTCTTCGCGTCCTCCGTCAACAAGGACCTGGCGGACACCCTCGGCAACTTCGTCAACCGGGTGCTGTCGTTCTCCCGTAAGCGCTTCGGCGACGAGGTGCCTGCGGGCGCCGAGGCCGGGGCCGCGGAGCAGAAGCTGGGCGAGGAGATCGCCGGGCTGCTGGCGGAGTACGAGGGCCACATGGAGGCCCTGCAGTTCCGCAAGGCGGCCGCCTCGCTGCGCGCCCTGTGGAGCGCGGGCAACTCCTACCTGGAGGAGAAGGCCCCGTGGCTGGAGATCAAGACCGACAAGGACGCTGCGGCGCTGACGCTGCGCACCGCGATGAACCTGATCCATCTGTACGCGGTGGTCTCCGAGCCCTTCATCCCGGCGACGGCGAAGGCGATGCGGGGCGCGTTCGCGCTGGAGAACGACACCGCGGTGTGGGTCTCGCGGGACGAGGCGAAGGCGCTGGCCTCGGTGCCGGCCGGGGTCCCGTTCACGGTGCCGCCGGTGCTCTTCGCGAAGATCACCGAAGAGGACCTGGAGTCCTACCGCGAGCGCTTCGGCGGCGCGGAGCAGTAGGCACGGCGGTGCACTGAGCACGGCAGCGTCGAGAGCCCGGCCGTGTGGTCGGCAGGGACGAGTTCGGCATACGCGCGCCCGTCCGGTCCTTGGGGCCGGGCGGGCGCGCGCGTAGGCGGGGCGGCCGCTCGCCGGGAGGCGCGGCGCCCGCTCAGGGCCGGGCCGCCGGGGACACGTAGGCGTTCAGCCGCTTCAGGCCCGGCGTCGGGGGGAGACGGACCGGGCGCCAGCCGCGGGCGTAGCCCGGCAGCGCCTCGCCGGCGGTCAGGACGACGGCGGCGGGGCTGCGGGCGCCCAGCCGGGTCAGAGCGGCGGGGGTGATGCTGGCGTCGTGCCCGCCGGGTTGCCGGGAGGCGCAGCCGAGCTGGTACGCCACCCGTACCGCTTCCTGGCCGCTCACCGCGCACGGCGGCCGTACGCCGGCGGCGCGCAGCGTGTCGCCGATCCGGCCGATGTCGGCCTGCGCGCGTACGGTTCCCCGCTGCATCTTGTGCAGGATCGCCAGCTGCATCGCCTCGTGGCCGAGCAGCGCGATGACCAGCACGGCCACCGCCCAGGTGTGCCGGCGGCGGGGCAGCAGCGTCATCCAGTACAAGAACCACGCGGCGGGCAGCATCAGCAGCGCGTAGGCGGGCAGCAGGAAGCGCGGCGCGGCGTAGTCCACCGTCAGCAGGTAGGGGGCGGCGAGGCAGAGGCCGACCAGTGCCGGGAGGGCGATGGGGCCCGGACCGTAGCGGTGTCGCGCGCCGCCGGGGTCGCGCAGGCTCGGTGGCCAGACCGGCGCATGCGGCTGCAGCGCGCCGTCGAGCCCGAGGCCGACCGCCCGGAGGGGATGCAGCCCGAAGGTGTCCATCCGCACGGGCTCCAGTCCGAGGTCGCGACGACCGCCGGGCTCGCGGCCGCGCGGCGTCGGCCAGACCGGCCCGTACCGGTGCAGCGTGCCGCCGGGCTCGCGGGCGCGGGCCGACGCCCAGACCGCCCCGGCGACCGCCAGCGGCAGCGCGCACCACCAGACCGCCGTCACCGGGTACGTCCAGTCCAGGTCGCAGGGGCGACAGAGCGTCTTTCCCTGCAGCGCCCGTGCGTGGTCGCCGAAGGACGGGTGCCAGCCCAGACCGCCCTGGATCCCCCCGGCCTGGCGCAGCCGCTCCACCAGCCCGCCGTAGGACACATACGCCTCCACGACCCACTCGGCGCACCCGAGGGCGAGACCGGCCGGGATCGCCAGCAGCACGGTCGAGCGCCGCCAAGCCGGCACACACACCGCCGCGGCGAACAGCGGCAGGGCCAGCCACACCCCGTCGAGGGGGCGCATCAGCGCGGCCAGGGCCACCGCGGCGGCGAGGCCCACCGCCGCGCCCCGCCCGGCCTGCGGAGCCAGCTGTGCCGACGGCTGGCGTACGGCCAGCAGGAAGCAGCCGGTGGCGACGAGTGCGGCGTAGCCGGTCCACAGGTTGGGCATCACCTGCGGGCCGTAGAAGAGCGTGACCCACAGACCGGCGAACAGTGCGCCGCCCAGGGCCGGAACGGGAGCGGGCAGCAGACGCCGCCAGAGGCACAGGGTGAGCAGGAACGCGGCGCCGGAGAGCACCGCGAGGTAGCAGTGCAGGGCGGTGGCCGATGTCGTCAGGACGGCGGCCGGGGCGAGGAGGAGGGTGACGCCGCGGGCGCGCGGGGCACTGAAGAACGCGGCCGGGGCGTGGGCGTCGACCTGGCTGACATAGACCGTCTCGTCCCATCCCAGGCCGGGCGTGGTGAGGGCGAGGTAGAGCTGGCCGGCGGTGAAGACGACGGCCAGGGCGATGAGCCAGGGCAGGTCGCGGACCTGGGCGAAGTGCGCCGTACGGGGCCGTGAGACGAGACCGGGCGCACGGGGGAGGAGGCTGGCTTGCTGCATGAGCACCACCCTGCGTGCGGTGCAAGAACCCGGCCACACGTGTGGTGCGGTTGGAGCACCCGGCTCACACGCGCTGAGGGTGGTGTTTCACGTGAAACACCACCCTCAGCGGGTTGTTCGAGGCCCGGCCTCGCCGGTGACGCCTACTTCACCTGCGGCTTGCGGACGTTCAGGTGCAGCTCCTTGAGCCGTACCTCTTCCAGCTCCGTCGGCGCACCCATCATCAGGTCCTGCGCGTTGCCGTTCAGCGGGAACGCGATGGTCTCGCGGATGTTCGGCTCGTCCGCGAGCAGCATGACGATGCGGTCGACGCCGGGGGCGATACCGCCGTGCGGCGGGGCGCCGAAGCGGAAGGCGCGCAGCATGCCCGCGAACTTCTCCTCGACGGTCTCACGGTCGTAGCCCGCGATCTCGAAGGCCTTGATCATGATGTCCGGCTCGTGGTTCCGGATCGCGCCGGAGGACAGCTCGACGCCGTTGCAGACGATGTCGTACTGCCAGCCCAGGATGTCCAGCGGGTCCTTCTCCTCCAGGTCCTTCATACCGCCCTGCGGCATGGAGAAGGGGTTGTGGGAGAAGTCGATCTTGCCGGTCTCCTCGTCCCGCTCGTACATCGGGAAGTCGACGATCCAGCAGAAGCGGAAGACGTTCTCCTCGAAGTGGCCGGCCCGCTTCGCGGCCTCGACGCGCACCGCGCCCATGATCTTCGAGACCTCGTCGAAGTCGCCGGCGCCGAAGAAGACCGCGTGGCCCGCCTCCAGGCCGAGGCGCTCGGTGAGCACCTTGATGTTCTCTTCGGTCAGGAACTTGGCGATCGGGCCGGTCAGCGCGCCGTCCGCACCGACGCGCACCCAGGCCAGGCCCTTGGCGCCGTGCTGGATCGCGTACTCGCCGAGCTGGTCGAAGAACTTGCGCGGCTGGTCCTGCACGGCCGGCACCGGCAGCGCACGGACGTGCTTGCCGGCGAAGGCCTTGAACGCCGAGTCCGCGAAGACGTCGGTGATGTCGACCAGTTCCAGCTGGGCGCGCAGGTCCGGCTTGTCGGAGCCGTACTTGAGCATCGCCTCGCGGAACGGGATGCGCGGGAAGGGAGAGGTGACGTGGCGGCCGTTGCCGAACTCCTCGAAGAGCTCGGTCATCAGCTTCTCGACGGGCTGGAAGACGTCCTCCTGCTCGACGAAGGACATCTCGATGTCGAGCTGGTAGAACTCGCCCGGCGAGCGGTCCGCGCGGGCGTCCTCGTCCCGGAAGCACGGGGCGATCTGGAAGTAGCGGTCGAAGCCCGAGATCATCAGCAGCTGCTTGAACTGCTGGGGGGCCTGCGGCAGCGCGTAGAACTTGCCCGGGTGGAGGCGGGAGGGCACCACGAAGTCGCGTGCGCCCTCCGGAGACGTGGCGCTGAGGATCGGCGTCGCCATCTCGTTGAAGCCGAGGGTCGTCATCTTGTGGCGGATGGACGCGATGACCGCCGAGCGCAGCATGATGTTGCGGTGCATCCGCTCGCGGCGCAGGTCGAGGAAGCGGTACTCCAGGCGCCGCTCCTCGTTGACGCCGTCGTCGGCGTTGATCGTGAAGGGGATCTGCTGAGCCGCGCCCAGGACCTCGACCTCGGTGGCCTCGATCTCGATCTCGCCGGTGGGCAGCTCCGGGTTGACGTTCTCGGCGCCGCGCGAGACGACCCTGCCGTCGACGCGGACGACCGTCTCCTTCGTCAGCTTGTCCAGCGCCTCGGCGGCCTGGGTGCCGGGGCGGGCGACGAGCTGCACGAGACCGTAGTGGTCGCGCAGATCGATGAAGAGGATGCCGCCCAGGTCACGACGATTGTGCAGCCAGCCGCTGAGGCGGACGTCCGTGTCGACGTCCGCGGCTCGGAGCTCGCCGCAGTTATGGGACCGGTACCGGTGCATCGCTCATCCAAGTCGTCGCGAGTGTCGAGGTGAGGAGTTGACGGGAGCGGAGGAGAGGGATCGGAACACGGGCTCGTACGCCCGGTCGCTCTCCCCGGCGGTCACCCGAAAGGCCACCCCAGGATTGACATAACCGCTCCAGGTTACCGTCCCGGCCCCCGCCCCTTCGTTGACATATACGCATCAGTGCTTCGCCGGGCCGAGGCGGGCGCCCCCGGCTGGGACGACGGTCACGTTCCGCTCGCTGGTCGACCTCCGCCAAACACACATAAAGTGATGCAATGCGCACCAAGGACCTCCTGGCCGCCCTCGCGACCGGCCTGTGGCGCTGGGACAACGCATCGGGACGGGTGACCCTCGATGCCGAGGCGGCCCGGCTGCTCGGGCTCCCCGACGCGCCGGCGGAGCTGAGCGAGGCCGCCGTGCGCTCCCGTTTTCATCCCGTCGACTTCGCCGAGATCAACGGGGTGATCCAGCTCGCGGTGTCCGAGGAGACCCTCGCCGAGGCCCGGCTGCGCATCGTGGACGAGCGCGGGCGGGTGCAGCGCATCGTCCGCACCCGCGCCCGCCCCCGGGTCGTCGACGGCGGCCTCGAACTGGTCGGCACGCTCCAGGAGGTGCCCGAGCCGCAGCCCGGCACCTCCGCCCCGATCACCCCGATAACCGGCGACTGGCGCCGCTCCCGCGAGGCCTTTCTGCTGGACGCGGGGCGGGCACTGGCCGAGGCGCGGTCCACGGCCGAGGTGCTGCGGGTGGCGGCCGGGCTGTCCATGCCCGGCTTCATGCCCGACGGCCTGGCGGTCTTCGGCATCGAGGGCGACCGGATCTCGGTCATCGGCCACCACGGCCACCGCCCCGGCGACGAGAAGCCCTTCCTCAACATGGCGCTGGAGACCGACTACCCGGCCGCCGAGGTCATCCGCACCGGGCGGGCCATCTATCTGCCCACACCCGAGGACTACAGCCGCCGCTACCCGGCCACCTGGCCGCTGGCCGCCCGCTTCGGCCGTACGTCGTGGGCGTTTTTGCCCCTGGTCAACGCGGGCCGGACGATCGGCGCCTGGATGGCCGGGTTCGCCCAGCCGGTCGCCTTCACGCCCGACGAACGCTCGGTGCTCACCACCGTGGCCCGGATGCTGGCCCAGGCGCTGGCCAGGGCCGGCGTGCAGGAGGAGCAGCAGGAGCTGGCGCTGGGGCTGCAGCGCAGCATGATGCCGACAGTGCAGCCCGACATCCCGGGGATGACGGTCGCCGCCCGCTACGTACCGACCGGCGGCGGGCTGGAGGTCGGCGGTGACTGGTACGACATGATCCCGCTGCCGTCCGGGCGGATCGCGCTGGTCATCGGGGACGTCCAGGGGCACGACGTGCGGGCCGCGGGCCTGATGGGGCAGCTGCGGATCGCCCTGCGCGCCTACGCCTCCGAAGGCCACCATCCCGATGCGGTGCTCTCGCGCGCCTCCCGCTTTCTGGCCGGGATCAACGAGACCGCACTGCGCGGCGACGGCGAGGACCAGCGCTTCGCGACCTGCCTGTACATCGAGGTGGATCCGGCGACCGGACTGCTGGACATCGCGCGGGCCGGCCACCCCGATCCGGCGATCCGCCTGAGCGACGGCACGATGCTGGTCCGGCCCACCGCGGGCGGGCTGCCGCTGGGCATCGTCCCGGACACCGACTACCCCACCACCCGGCTCGTCCTGGAGCCCGGCGAGACCATGGTGGTGTGCACCGACGGGCTGATCGAGACCGGCGGCCATGATCTGGAGACCGGCTGGGCCCGGCTGCGCGACATCATCGAGGCGCATGAGGTCGGCGAGGACGACAAGAGCCTGGAACGGCTGGCCGACGCCCTGGTCCAGGCCGTACACGGCCCGTCCTCGCACCACACCACCGGACCGCTGGTGGACCGCCGCGAGGACGACATCGCCGTACTGCTGCTCAGCCGCGAGGCCGCCAGCTGCGGGGTGGGCACCGGCGGCCCGCTGGCCCAGCGGCCCGTACGGCGCACCGTGCTCGCCGTCGCCCAGGCCGAGCCGCAGCGGATAGCCGAGGCGCGCCGGCAGGTCCGCGACGTGCTCCACGACTGGGCCGACGCCGACCAGGTCGACTCGGCGGTGCTGATGGTCTCCGAGGTCGTCACCAATGTGCTGATGCACACCGACGGCGATGCGCTGCTGGTCGCCGAGATCTCCGGCCCCCGGGGCGCCCGGCGGATCCGCGTCGACGTCTCCGACAGCAGCGATGAGCTGCCGCACCGCCGCAGCCCCGGCGAGCTGGCGTCCTCGGGGCGCGGGCTGGTGCTGCTGGAGCTGCTGGCCGGGGCCTGGGGCGTGGACCCGCGCGGGGACGGCAAGTCGACGTGGTTCGAGCTCTACGAGGACGCGGGGGAGGCGGCCGGCCCGGTGTCGCCGGAGCCCGCGTCGGAGTCGGAGTCCGAGCCCGCCGCGTAGTGCTTGCGCAGCTCGTGCAGCACGCCGGTGGCGGCCGCGGTCAGCGGGACGGACAGCAGCATGCCGAGGATGCCGCCGACGCTGGCGCCCGCGGTGATCGCCAGCATCACGCTCGCCGGATGCATCTGGACCGTGCGGCTCTGGATCATCGGCTGCAGCACATGGCCCTCCAGCACCTGCACCGCCAGCACGACGCCGAGCGCCCACAGCGCGATCACAAAGCCGCGGTCCGCGAAGGCCACCAGGATCGCCACCGCCCCCGAGATGAACGCACCGAGGTAGGGGATATAGGCGCCGACGAAGACCAGCGCGCCCAGCCCGACGGCGCCCGGCACCTGGAGGATCAGCAGTCCGACGGTGATGCAGAGGGCGTCGATCAGCGCGATGAAGGTGGTGCCGCGCATAAAGCCCTCGATGGACTGGAAGCCGCGGCGGGCCATCCGCTCCAGCTGGGGTGCGGACTTGCCGGGCGCCCAGTCGTGCAGGGCGCGTACGGCCTTGTCGGAGTCGCGCAGGAAGAAGAAGGTCAGCAGCAGGGCGAGCACCGAGGCGGCAAGGAACTGGCCGACGATGCTGACGCCCGCCAGTACCCCGGAGGCCGCGGTGCCACCGAACTTGGTGACCAGCCCCTTGGCGTTGGAGGCGAGGTCGTCCAGTGAGGTGCCGGCCGTACCGAAGTGCTGGGAGAGGCCCTTGGCGGCGTCCTTGAGCGAGGCGATGATCTGGTCGCCGGTGTCCACCAGCGCGCTGACGACGATGTATCCGGCACCGCCGACCACCACCACCAGGACCGCGCAGGTCAGCCCGGCCGCCAGCGAACGGTTGAGTTTCATCGCCACCAGCCGCCGGTAGAGCGGCCCGAGCAGCGCGCTGCCGAGCAGTGCCAGCAGCACGGGCGTGACCGCGGCGCTCAGGACGACGCACAGCCACACCCCGAGGGCCAGCACGGCCACGATCAGCAGGAGCACCCCGCACCAGGCCGCGGCACGGCGGGCCTCGATCGGCAGCAACGGCTTGCCGGGCGGCGGCCGTTCGCCCTCGGCGCCGCGCGAGTCTTGATCCGAGTCGTTTCGCACCCGGACAGTCCACCACGGCGAACGGCCCGAGAGCGGGGGCTGGAACGGGCCGGGGGGGGGGGGGGGGGGGGGGGAGGAGGAAACAACACACCCCCGCTCTGGCCGCAGAGGAGGACAGCGCCCTCC
>NZ_JBVIRA010000005.1:0-67233 GCF_055576575.1 Streptomyces sp. NPDC033270 | reverse complement strand
CGGACGTTCCACCACGGCGAACGGCCCGAGAGCGGGGGCGGAAACGGGCCGGGGGCGGTGTTTCACGGGAAACACCGCCCCCGGCCCCTCATCGGTTCCGACGAGGCGTCAGTGCTCGTCCGCCGGGATCGTTCCGAGCCGGCCGGCCTGGAAGTCCTCGAAGGCCTGGGCCAGCTCGGCGTGGGTGTTCATCACGAACGGGCCGTAATGCATCATCGGCTCGCGGATCGGCCGCCCGCCCAGCAGCACCACCTCGAAGTTCGGGCTGCGCGACTCCTGGGACTCGTCCGCCCGGATCGTGATCGAGTCTCCGGTCCCGAAGACGACCGCCTGCCCCATACGGAACGGGCGACCCTCCGCGCCGGCCGAGCCGCGGCCGGCCAGGCCGTAGGCGAGGGCGTTGAAGTCCTTGCGCCAGGGCAGGGTCAGCTCGGCGCCCGGGTTCACCGTCACATGCATCATCGTGATCGGGGTGTGGGTGATGCCCGGCCCCTGGTGGCCGTCGAGGTCACCGGCGATCAGCCGCAGCAGCGCACCGCCGTCGCCGGAGGTCAGCAGCTTGACCTGGCCGCCGCCGATGTCCTGGTAGCGGGGGGCCATCATCTTGTCGCTCTTCGGGAGGTTCACCCACAGCTGCAGGCCGTGGAAGAGGCCGCCGGACATCACCAGCGACTCCGGCGGCGCCTCGATGTGCAGCAGGCCGGAGCCGGCCGTCATCCACTGGGTGTCGCCGTCGTTGATGACGCCGCCGCCCCCGTGCGAGTCGCGGTGCACGAAGGTGCCGTCGATCAGGTACGTGACGGTCTCGAAGCCGCGGTGCGGGTGCCAGGGCGTGCCCTTGGGCTCTCCCGGCGCGTACTCCACCTCACCCATCTGGTCCATCATGATGAACGGGTCGAGGTACTTGTAGTCGATGCCGGCGAAGGCCCGGCGCACCGGAAAGCCCTCGCCCTCGAACCCGCTCGGCGCGGTGGCGACAGCCAGCACGGGACGGGTGTGCGCCTCGGCGGGTGCCGCCACACGCGGCAGGGTCAGCGGGTTCTCTACGGTCACAGCGGGCATGACGGCCTCCTCGGTCGCTCAAAACTTAGTTGAATCCTGAACAACCCGCAAGGCATGCGGCATTCCCACCCGCGTTTGCGCAGGTGAAAGCTGGGATGAAAGAGGATCGACCGGCGCTTCGGCGGCCGCGGTCAGCCGTACATCCGCCGCATCGCGAAGTCGACCATCTGCTCCACGGCCTTGGCGTCGAAGACCATCCGGTGATCGCCCTCCATGTCGAGGACGAACCCGTAACCGGTCGGCAGCAGGTCGAGCACCTCGGCGCCGGTGATCACGAAGTACTTGGACTCCTTGCCCGCGTACCGCCGCAGCTCCTTGAGCGAGGTGAACATCGGGATCACCGGCTGCTGGGTGTTGTGCAGCGCCAGGAAGCCGGGGTTGTCACCGCGCGGACAATAGACCTTGGACGTGGAGAAGATGCCCTGGAAGTCCTCGGCCGACATCGAGCCGGTGGTGAAGGCCCGCACCGCGTCGGCGAGCGAGGGCGGCGACGGCTCGGGATACAGCGGCTGCTCGCCATAGCCCCCGGGGGCCGGTTGCTGTGGCGGGGGCGGTGGCGCGCCGTACTGCTGCCCGGCACCCGCGTTCTGGTCGTAGCCGTACATGCGCCACAGCGTACTGAGTCGACGATTCGCCGGGGGACGCTCGTCACAGATGGGTGGAAGGGGTTGATTCTTATTACCCGCGGGTAGCATCATTTAACTACTAGCTGGTATTGCGTCTGAGGTCCCTCCCTTGGGGCCCTCTCCCGAACCCTTACGGAGCCGTACCCATGGGCCACTACAAGTCGAATCTCCGCGACATCGAGTTCAACCTCTTCGAGGTGCTCGGCCGTGACAGCGTGTACGGCACCGGACCGTTCGCGGAGATGGATGCCGACACCGCCAAGAGCGTGCTGTCCGAGCTCGCCCGCCTCGCCGAGAACGAGCTGGCCGACTCCTTCGTCGACGCCGACCGCAACCCCCCGGTCTTCGACCCCGAGACCAACACCGCGCCGATCCCGGACTCCTTCAAGAAGAGCTACCAGGCCTTCATGGACTCCGAGTACTGGCGCCTGGGCCTGCCCGAGGAGATCGGCGGCACCACCGCGCCGGCCACGCTGATCTGGTCCTACGCGGAGCTGATCCTCGGCTCGAACCCGGCCGTGTGGATGTACTCCTCCGGCCCCGCCTTCGCCGGCATCCTCTACTCCGAGGGCAACGAGGCGCAGAAGAAGGTCGCCCAGATCGCCGTCGAGAAGCAGTGGGGCTCCACCATGGTCCTCACCGAGCCGGACGCCGGCTCGGACGTGGGCGCCGGCCGCACCAAGGCCGTGCAGCAGGAGGACGGCTCCTGGCACATCGAGGGCGTCAAGCGCTTCATCACCTCCGGTGAGCACGACATGTCGGAGAACATCCTCCACTACGTCCTCGCCCGCCCCGAGGGTGCCGGTCCGGGCACCAAGGGCCTGTCCCTCTTCCTCGTGCCGAAGTACCACTTCGACTGGGAGACCGGCGAGCTGGGCGAGCGCAACGGCGTGTACGCGACGAACGTCGAGCACAAGATGGGCCTGAAGGCCTCCAACACCTGCGAGATGACGTTCGGCGACCAGCACCCCGCCAAGGGCTGGCTGATCGGCGACAAGCACGACGGCATCCGCCAGATGTTCCGCATCATCGAGTTCGCCCGGATGATGGTCGGCACGAAGGCCATCGCGACGCTGTCGACCGGCTACCTCAACGCCCTTGAGTACGCCAAGGAGCGCGTCCAGGGTCCGGACCTGGCGAACTTCATGGACAAGACCGCGCCGAAGGTCACCATCACCCACCACCCCGACGTGCGCCGCTCGCTGATGACGCAGAAGGCGTACGCGGAGGGCATGCGCGCCCTGGTGCTGTACACCGCCTCCGTCCAGGACTCGATCGCGCTCAAGGAGGCCGCGGGCGAGGACTCCTCGGAGCTGAACGCGCTCAACGACCTGCTGCTGCCCATCGTCAAGGGCTACGGCTCGGAGAAGTCCTACGAGCAGCTGGCGCAGTCCCTGCAGACCTTCGGTGGCTCCGGCTACCTGCAGGAGTACCCGATCGAGCAGTACATCCGGGACGCCAAGATCGACACCCTCTACGAGGGCACCACCGCCATCCAGGGCCAGGACTACTTCTTCCGGAAGATCGTCCGCAACCAGGGCCAGGCGCTGAACACCCTCGCCGAGGAGATCAAGAAGTTCCTGGCCGAGGGCATCGGCGGCGCGGAGCTGGAGCAGGCCCGCGGCGAGCTGGGCAAGGCCGCCGCCGACCTGGAGGCGATCGTCGGCGCCATGCTGACCGACCTCGCCGCCACGGAGAAGGACGTCAAGTCCATCTACAAGGTCGGCCTGAACACCTCGCGCCTGCTGCTGGCCTCGGGCGATGTCGTCATCGGCTACCTGCTGCTCAAGGGCGCGGCGGTGGCGAGCGCCAAGCTGGCGGACGCCTCCTCCAAGGACAAGGCGTTCTACGCCGGCAAGATCGCCGCGGCGAAGTTCTATGCGCACAACGTCCTGCCGGGCGTCGCCGTGCAGCGGCAGCTGGCCGAGTCCGTCGACCAGTCGCTGATGGAGCTCGACGAGGCCGCGTTCTAAGAGCGTCGTCCGCGACCGGTCCGCGGCGTTCTTAGAGGTCTCTCAGATTCGCCGTTCAGACTGACGGAGCCCGCCTCTCTTCCCCCGGAGAGGCGGGCTCCGTCATGTCCGCCGGGTGCCCGCGGCCCGGATCGCGGGTGCGGCCGCCCGGAATCGTTCACTCCAGGGGATTTTCGGCGCGCAACGCGGAAATCCTGGCCGGAAGGGAGCGGAGTCACGTCGCACGCGCACGGGGAATGCGGGGCCTTGCTCCTTATGCTGAATCCATGACCAACTCCGCCCGCTTCGATCGCGGCCACACCGACGACTTGATGTCCTTCCTAGCCGCCAGCCCGTCGCCCTACCACGCGGTCGCCAACGCGGCGGAGCGGCTGGAGAAGGCCGGTTTCCGGCAGGTCGCGGAGGTCGACGCATGGGACGGCGAGAGCGGCGGGAAGTATGTGCTGCGCGGCGGCGCGATCATCGCCTGGTACGTGCCGGAAGGCGCGAACGCCGCGACTCCGTACCGAATTGTCGGGGCTCATACCGACTCTCCCAATTTGCGGGTCAAGCCGATTCCCGACACCGGCGCCCGCGGCTGGCGGCAGATCGCCGTGGAGATCTACGGCGGCACCCTGCTCAACACCTGGCTCGACCGCGATCTGGGGCTCAGCGGGCGGGTGACACTGAGCGACGGCAGCAACCGGCTGGTCAATGTCGACCGGGCGTTGCTGCGGGTGCCCCAGCTGGCCGTGCACCTCGACCGCTCGGTGAACTCCGAGGGCCTCAAGCTGGACAAGCAGCGCCATATGACGCCGATCTGGGGACTGGGCGAGGTGGCCGAGGGCGATCTGATCGCGTTCGTCGCCGAGGAGACCGGCGTACCGGCCGAGGACATCAAGGGCTGGGACCTGATGGTGCACAGCATCGAGCCACCGTCCTACCTGGGCCGCGACCGCGAGCTGGTCGCCGGGCCTCGGATGGACAACCTGCTGTCCGTGCACGCCGGTACGGCCGCGCTGACCGCCGCGGCCGCCGGCGGCGCGCTGACCAGCATCCCGGTGCTGGCCGCCTTCGACCACGAGGAGAACGGCAGCCAGTCCGACACCGGCGCGGACGGCCCCCTGCTCGGCACGGTGCTGGAGCGCTCGGTGTTCGCCCGCGGCGGCTCCTACGAGGACCGGGCCCGCGCCTTCGCCGGCACGATCTGCCTGTCGTCGGACACCGGTCACGCCGTGCACCCCAACTACAGTGAACGGCATGAGCCCGGGCACCACCCGATGCCCAACGGCGGGCCGATCCTGAAGGTGAACGTCAATCAGCGCTATGCGACGGACGGCAGCGGCCGGGCGGTCTTCGCGGCCGCCTGCGAGCGCGCCGGTGTGCCGTGGCAGAGCTTCGTCTCCAACAACTCGATGCCGTGCGGCACCACGATCGGGCCCATCACCGCGGCCCGGCACGGCATCGCGACGGTCGACATCGGCGTGGCGATCCTGTCCATGCACTCGGCGCGCGAACTGTGCGGCGCCGAGGACCCCTACCTGCTGGCGAACGCCCTGACGGCCTTCCTGGAGGGCTGAGTTGGAATTCTCACTGCTCGGCCCGATCGCCGTGACGACCGGCTCCGCGGAGCTGTCGCTCGGGCCCGCCAAACGGCGCAGTGTGCTGGCGCTGCTGTTGCTGCAACCCAACACCACCGTTCCACTGGAGCAGTTGATCGACTCCCTGTGGGAGGACGAGCCGCCCGAGCACGCCCGTACGGTCGTCCAGGGGCACGTCTCACGGCTGCGCGCCACGCTCGCCGAGGGCGGGGCGCAGACCTTCGGCATCGAGCTCACCACGCATGGCTCGGCCTATCTGCTGCGGCTGCCGGAGGAGCTGATCGACGCCCACCGGTTCGGTGAGCTGGTGACGCTGGCGCGCCCCGAGGCGGCGCCGGCCGATGCCGTACCGCTGCTGCGCGAGGCGCTGGGGCTGTGGCGCGGGCCCGCGCTGACCGGCACGGTCACCAGCCCGCCGTTCGCGGCCGCCGCCCACGCTCTGGAGGAGCGCCGACTGACGGCGGTGGAGGCGCTGGGACGGGCCCACGGCGCGCTCGGCGAACATGAGCAGGCCGCCGCCATCCTCTACTCCGCGGCCGTCAACCACCCCTTGCGGGAAGGGCTGATCGCGGAGTTGATGCGGGCACTGTTCCGCACGGGCCGGCAGTCCGACGCACTGGAGTGGTTCCACCGCACCCGGCGGCTGCTCAACGAAGAGCTGGGTGTCGACCCGGGCGAGCGGCTGCGCGAAGCGTACGAGGAAATCCTGCGGGCGGAGGCAGCGGGTGGAGGGCGTACGGCTGCCCGTCCCGCGGCGGGCGCACACAGGGCCGGTGACGACTCCAAGGGCGCACCGGCGTTTCACGTGAAACATGGCCCCGGCGGGCCGCTGCCCGCGCAGAGCACCGGCTCGGCCGGTGGGTCGGACAGGAAGGGCACGTCTGCGGACTCGGCCGGCGGTGCCGCGGACGGTTCGCCGTCCGGCTCGGGGCGGGCCGGTGCGGCTCCGCGGCTGCTGCCCCGGGCCCCGGCCCGGTTCCTCGGCCGCGAAGCGCAACTGGTCACCCTGACCGAGGTGTTGACCGACCGTACGACCGGCGAGAGCCCGCTCGCCGTGGTCGCGGGGCCGGCCGGCGTCGGTAAGACGGCCTGCGCCGTGCAGTGGGCGCATCTGTACGCCAGCGCCTTCCCCGACGGCCAGCTCTTCGCCGACCTGCGCGGCTTCGGCGAGGGCGACGAGGCGCCGCCGGCCGAGATCCTGCGCGACTTCCTGCTGGCCCTGGGCACCCCTGCCGAGCGGGTGCCCGGCTCGGCGCAGGCCGCCTCGGCGCTGTTCCGGTCGCTGGTCTCCGAGCGCCGGCTGCTGGTCGTCCTGGACAATGCGCGCAGCTCGGCGCAGGTACGGCCGTTGCTGCCCGGAGGCGCGCACTGCGCCACGGTCGTCACCAGCCGCAGCCGGCTGGACGGCCTGGTCGCCACGGACTGGGCCCGGCCGGTCGGACTCCAGGCGCTGGGACACGAGGAAGGCGCGGCGCTGCTCGGCGCCATGCTCGGCCCGGAGCGAGTGGCCGAGGACCCGGCCGCCGCTCGCGAGCTGGTCGACCTGTGCGACGGGCTGCCGCTGGCGCTGCGGGCCGCGGCCGCCCAGCTCACCGCCAGGCCCCGCTGGCGGCTGGCCCGGCTCGCCGCGGCGCTGCGGGACGAACAGCGGCGGCTGGCCCTGCTGTCGGCGGAGGACACCGGGATGGCGGCGGCGCTGCGGATGTCCGTCGCCCGGCTGTCGGCGGACGACGCACGGCTGCTCAGAGCGCTGGCGACCAGCGCCGACGGGCATCTCAACGCCTCGGTGGCGGCGGCCCTGGCCGGGTATGACCAGGAGCGCACCCAGGACGGTCTGGACCGGCTCGCCGAGATGCATCTGGTGGACGAGGAAGCCACCGACGTCTACACGATCAGCACGCTGACCCAGCTCTTCGCGCGGGATGAACGCGGGGAGGGCGGCAAGGGCGGTGCGGAGGGCCGCGGTGTCGCCGGCGACGAGGGGGACGGGCGCCGCTGAGCGGTGCGCACCCCGCTTCACGTGCGGGGACGTTAGGCGCACGTTAGTGGCACGGCAGCGGCGGACGGCAACCTGGTGGACAGCTCGCAGGACCGACCGCACCAGACCACCGCCGGGGGAGACCGACCATGCGCAGCCAGGACCACCTCAGCAGCCCGCGCTCGTCCCGTGGCGTGGGCCGTCGTACGCTCCGGATCGCCGCGGCCGGCCTGACCGCCGTCGCCGCGCTCACCCTCACCGCCTGCGGTGGCCAGGACAACCCGCTCCAGACCAGCGCGGCCAAGCCGTTCCACCCGGCGCCCGGGACCGCCGAGGCCCCGGCGGCCAAGGCGGGCGAGGAGCCGGCGGCGAAGGGTGACGGCTTCACGCAGGGCGGTGCCCGGCCTGACGGCGGCATCGCGGAGCAGGCGTCCGCGGGGCGCGGCGGCACCGGGGCGGGCGCGGGGACCGGCGGCGCGGGCAGCAGCGGCCACGCCGACAACGTGCGGCACCCCGCCTGCGACGCCGCCGCGGTGCGGATCGTCGCCAGACCGCTCAAGGAGCCGGTCAACCATCTGCTGCTGGTCGCCACCAACACCTCCGGCGCCACCTGCGACCTCTACTTCGCCCCGAACCTGCGGTTCGGCCAGGCGCAGTCGCCGCTCCCCGAGCTGCCGGACAGCAAGCCGCAGGGCCTGGTCGCCCTCGCCCCCGGCGAGTCCGGCTACGCCGGTGTGCTGACCTCCTCCGCCGACGGTTCCGGCCGCGGCGGCCGGACGGTGACCGGCCTGTCCGTCAGCCTTCCGGGCCGCGACGGCAAGGGCAGCATCGGCGGCGCCGCGCGGGTGGCCCTCCCGGGCGGCTCGGTGTACGTCGACGACAGCGCATGGGTGACGTACTGGCAGGCGAACCCGCGCGAGGCGACCGCTTGGTGAGTCGGCTCCACCGAGCCGCCTTCCGGCGAGATCCTCCCCAAGCCAGGGCGCCCGCATCCCCCCAGCGGGCGCCCTTTCACCTGCCCGCTTGTCCCGTCATGTCTCGCACAACGGCCCGGCATATCCCAGGGCGTTGACGTCTCCGCAGGTCACAGCCGCGCTCCGGCCCGGGACATCCCATGGGACGAAGAACCTCCGGCCGGCCGCCACACCCCACCCGCGGATCGAGGTCCCGGCGCGCGGGAACGCCTACGCGAGCATCCCCACCACCAACGCCGCGGACAAGGGCACCAAGCAGAAGCTGGTGAAGATCGGCTTCATGAACGCCACGGAGCCCACCCAGCGCGGTCTGTCGACCACCGTCAACTTCTCGCAGCACGCCAGCCTGCCGTCCGTGGGCAAGACCGCCAAGGTCGGCGACTGGTACCTGTCCGACAAGCTGGCCGAGCTCAAGACCCACACCGGTCACTGACCGGCACGGTCGCCGACCGTGGCGGGGGCCGCGACGGCCCCCGCCGCCGGCTACTCGGCGTCCAGCCCCGCCAGGACGAGCCCCAGCCGGGCCACCCCGTCCTCGGCAACCTCGACCGGAACGCCCCAGTCCTGCTGGTGCACATGGCAGGCGGGGTACTCGATGTCCGGGGCGTCGTCGCAGGACGCCGCCATCGCCGAGACGTGCAGCACACCCTCGGGCACCCCCTCCGCGAGCACCAGATCCCGCGCGAGGTCGGTGCCCGCGCCCGCGCCCTCGGCGAGCAGCTCCGGCGGTGTCGCGCTCACCAGCAGCCGAGTCGAGGGACCGTAACGGGTGTCGAGCTTCTGGCCCGCGGGGGCCTGGAAGACCACCTCCAGCCGCAGCGCGCCCGGGGCGACCGCGGTGGCCGCGCGCTGGGTGCGATGCGCCACCGACTCGACGCGTACCGCCTCCTCCGGCAGCCGCAGCCGGGTCAGCCGGTGCCGCGCCGACTCCACCACGACGATGTCGTCGTCGACGAGGACCGCGGCGGACGGCTCGCGCAGATCCGTCGCCAGCGTCGTGACCTCGCCGCTCGCGGGATCGTAGCGGCGCAGCGCGTGGTTGTAGGTGTCCGCGACGGCGACCGAACCGTCGGGCAGCGCGGTCACGCCCAGCGGATGCTGCAGCAGCGCCTGACCGGCGGCGCCGTCGCGGTGCCCGAAGTCGAACAGGCCGGTGCCGACGGCCGTACGGATGACGTAGCCGGCACCGTCTTCGGCCGGCTCCGCCCAGCGGACCGCGCTGGTCTCCGAGTCCGCGATCCACAGCCGGTCGCCGGCCGCCGCGAGCCCGGACGGCTGGGCGAACCAGGCCTCGGCCGCCGGGCCGTCCACCAGGCCCTCGTTGGTCGTGCCGGCCGCGACCTCGACCGTGCCGGTGGCCGGGTCGTACGTCCACAGCTGGTGCACCCCGGCCATCGCGATCCACAGCCGGTCCTGCCACCAGGCGAGGTCCCAGGGGGAGGAGAGCGCCACCTCTCGGGCCGGTCCCGAGGTCGGTGAGCCCTGCCACCACTGCTTGCCCGTGCCGGCCACGGTCTCCAGCGCACCGGTTGCGGGATCGAAGACGCGGACGGCGTGGTTGACGGTGTCCGCCACGGCCACCCGTCCGTCGGGCAGCAGCGCCAGGCCCTGCGGCTCGTTGAAGGAGTCCGGCGTCAGACCGCGTTCGCCGCTGCCGATCCGGCGCAGCACCCGCTCGCCGTCCGCCGCCAGCTCCACCAGTTGGTGGCGGGTGGTGTCCGAGACCAGGAAGCCGCCGCCGGGCAGCCGCACCGCCTTGCCGGGGAAGCGCAGATCGGTGGCGACCGGCTCCGGCGGCACGTAGGGGCCTCCCTCGTAGCCTTCATGGCCTGGGAGGTACCCCCATCCGCGCCGCAGTGTGCCCTTCGCCTCGTGCTCGGCCTCCAGCTCCTCGACGAGCGTGGCGAGGGCGTGCGCATGGCCCTCACCGGCGTGCTGGGCGACGACATACCCCTCGGGGTCGATCACCACCAGCGTCGGCCAGGCCCGGACCGCGTACTGCTTCCAGGTGGCGAGCTCGGGGTCGTCCAGCACCGGATGCTCGACGCCGTAGCGCTCGACGGCGTCCACCACTGCCTGGTGCTCGGCCTCGTGCACGAACTTCGGGGAGTGCACCCCGATGATCACCATCGTGTCGCGGTGCCGCTCCTCCAGCTCCCGCAGCTCGTCCAGGACATGCAGACAGTTCACACAGCAGAACGTCCAGAAATCCAGGACGACAATGCGTCCTCGCAGGTCGGAGAGGGTCAGTTCGTTGTTTCCGGTGTTCAGCCAGCCGCCCTTGCCGATCAGCTCGGGGGCCCGGACGCGCGCACGTGAAGCCATGTGGACATTCAACGTCACTCCGGTGCCCGCACATTCCGCAGGGGCGCCGGGGAACACCTCAGCCATGCAGCCATCCCCCGGGGCCGAGGCCCCGCGCTCCCGTAAGTACCTCGTACGCGACCGGATCTTCGGCATCGGCGACGACTACTGGATCGAGGACGAGCACGGGCGGCACGCCTTCCTCGTGGACGGCAAGGCACTGCGACTGCGGGAGACCTTCGAGCTGAAGGACCCCGAGCGGCGGGTGCTGATCACCATCCGCAAGAAGATGCTGGCCCTGCGCGACACCATGACGATCGAGCGGGACGACGCGGCGCTGGCCACCATCAGACGCAAGCGGCTCTCGCTCCTGCGCAACCACTACCGCGTCGAGCTGGTGGACGGCACCCAGCTGGACGTCAGCGGCAAGGTCCTGGACCGGGAGTTCGCGATCGAGTACGACGACGAGCTGCTCGCCGAGATCTCGCGGCGCTGGCTGACCGTGCGTGACACGTATGCGGTCAATGTCGTACGGGACGACGCGGATCCGGCGCTGCTGATCGCCATCGCGGTCTGTGTGATCCGGCTGGCGGAGCGGGAGCGCGGGGAGGACTGAGCAGTGGGCGCCGAAACCACGGGCCGCAGCCCTCAACGGCCGTGGCACATCGGCCTACGATGGTCACCCGAAAGCACTGCCGGGGTGCCCGTGCGCAGCGTAACTTAACTGCACAGACAGCATGCCCGCGTACGAACCGTCCGAGGGGTCCCGTGACCGTCCATCCCAGCCTTCAGTCCTCCATCGATGCCTGGACTCACTCCATAGAAGCGATAACCGAGCTGGTGACCCCGCTCGTCGAGGGTGAGTGGAACAGGGCGACGTGCCTCCCAGGGTGGTCCGTTCGCGATGTGGTCTCCCACATCATCGGCCTGGAATGCGAGATGCTGGGCGACCCTCGGCCGATCCACACGCTGCCGCGGGACCTCTACCACGTGCGCAGCGAGTCGGCCCGCCGCATGGAGGTGCAGGTCGACGTCCGCCGGCACCACACCGGGCCGGAGATGGTCAGCGAACTCGAATACACCGTGATCCGCCGGTCCCGGCAGCTGCGCAACGAGTCCCGCCAGCCGGACGCCGTGGTGCGCAGCCCCCTCGGCGAGGAGCGGTCGCTGGAATTCGTGCTCCAGCAGCGCGCGTTCGACGTCTGGGTCCATGAGCAGGACCTGCGCCGGGCGCTCGGCAAGCCCGGCAACCTCGACTCCCCCGGCGCGCATGTCACGCGCGATCTGCTGGTGAAGGTGCTGCCCGGCGTCGTCGCCAAGAGGGCCCAGGCGCCCGCCGATTCGGCGGTGGTCTTCGACGTCAGCGGACCGCTGGAGTTCCTGCGCACGGTCCGCGTCGACGCCGAGGGCAAGGCCACCATCGACGGCAGCGTCTCCCTCGGCCCGACCGTGACGTTCGCCCTGGACTGGGACACCTTCCACCAGCTGGCCTGCGGCCGGGTCCGGTCGGCGGACGTTGCCGAGCAGGTGAAGATCGACGGTGACGATGAGCTGGCCGAGGCGATCCTGAACAACCTCGCGGTCACGCCATAGCGCGGACCGGGAGACGGGCGGGGGCGTGACGGCGGTGACGTTTCACGTGAAACAGCCCCCGCCACCACCTCACGCCGGGACGTGGACCGCCTCGACCCGGCTGACGACCAGCCTTTCGCGCTCGCGCCGCGCCGCGCTGCCGCGCAGCCGGAGGATCTGGCAGACGCCCACCGCCTCCAGGACGAAGATCGAGGCGAGGGCGATCCGGTAGTTGTCACCGGTCGCGTCCAGCAGGACACCGACGGCCAGCAGCGTCGTCATCGACGCGGTGAAGCCGCCCATGTTGACGATGCCGGAGGCGGTGCCCTGGCGCTCGGGCGGGTTGGCGGGCCGGGCGAAGTCGAAACCGATCATCGAAGCCGGACCGCAGGCCCCCAGCACCGCGCACAGCACCATCAGCAGCCACATCGGCGCATGATCGGCCGGCCAGGACAGCACGATCGCCCACATCAGGGCGGTGGCACCGACGGTGCCCAGGGCGAGCGGCATGCGTGCGGCGTGGTGACGGGCGATGACCTGGCCGTAGACCAGTCCCACCGCCATGTTGGAGAGCACCACGAGGGTGAGCAGCTCACCGGCGGTGCCACGGGACAGGCCCTGCGCCTCGACGAGGAACGGCAGACCCCACAGCAGCAGAAACACCATCGCGGGGAACTGGGTGGTGAAGTGCACCCACATGCCCAGCCGGGTGCCCGGCTCCCGCCAGGCGTCCGCGATCTGCCGGCGCACGAACCCGGCGCCGGTGTGCTCGGCGGGCGCCGGCGGCGGTTCGAAGCCCTCCGGGTGGTCCTTGAGGAAGAGCAGCAGCAGGATCAGCACGAGGACACCGCCGGCCGCACTGGCGGCGAACGTCGGGGTCCAACCGAAGGTGTGCAGGAAGCGGGCGAGGACAAGCGTGGAGACCAGGTTGCCCGCCATCCCGACCAGCGCGGCGATCTGCGCAATCATCGGGCCCCGGCGGGCCGGGAACCAGCGGGCGCCCAGCCGCAGCACACTGATGAAGGTCATCGCGTCACCGCAGCCGAGCAGCGCACGCGAGCCCAGCGCCATGGGATACGACGCGGAGAGCGCGAAGCCGAACTGGCCGACGGTGTAGAGCACGACGCCGAGGGTCAGCACCTTCTTGGCGCCGAGCCGGTCGACCATCAGGCCGACGGGAATCTGCATCCCCGCGTACACCAGCAGCTGGAGGATGGAGAACGTCGACAGCGCCGAGGCGTTGATGTGGAAGCGCTCGGCGGCGTCCAGGCCGGCCACGCCGAGGCTCGTGCGGTAGGTGATCGCGACGAAGTAGACCGCGACGCCGATGCCCCAGACCGCCATGGCCTTACGGCCGCCGGGCGGGTCCGGGGGCACCGGACGGACGGGGCCGCCGCCTATGCCGGAGCCGCCGGCGCTCTCCGGTCCGCCGGTGCCGCCGCTCATCGCACGTCTCCCTGTGCGAGGTTGCGGACCCAGCTGACGTGGCGGTGCACGGCGTCGGTCGCGGCGGCCGCGTCACCGGCGCGCAGCGCCTGGAGGATCTCCGCGTGCTCGGCGATGTTCTTGGCGATCCGGTCGGGGTGGGCGTGCATCACCGCGACGCCCATCCGCAGTTGGCGGTCGCGCAGCTGCTCGTAGAGCCGGTCCAGGATCTGGTTGCCGGCGCTGCGCACGATGGCGGCGTGGAAGGCGCGGTCGGTGACGGAGACGGCGGCCAGATCGCCGGCCGCGGCCTGCTCCCGCATCGTCTCCAGCAGCTCGGTCAGCTCACCGAGCAGCGGCGCGCCGGCGGGCACCGCCTTGGCCGCGGCGTGCTTCTCCACCAGCAGCCGGGTCTCGACGACGTCGGCGATCTCCTGCGCGGAGACCGGAAGCACCAGCGCGCCCTTCTTCGGATAGAGCTTGATCAGCCCCTCGACCTCCAGCCGCAGCAGCGCCTCGCGCACCGGTGTGCGCGAGACCCCCACCGCGTCGGCCAGCTCACCTTCGGTGAGCAGCATCCCGCCCTCGTAGCGGCGGTCCAGGACGGCGTCCTTGATGTGCGCATAGACCCGCTCGGCGGCGGGCGGCTGCTTGACGGCGGGCTCGGGGGCGGTGGGTGCGGACGCGGAGGACATGCGCACAGGATAGATACAACAGGTATGCGTCCGGCACCCGGTTCCGCGATGCGGACGATCACAAGGCCATTTGTCCAGGTAGCGGACCTATTGAGCCCTGCTCGACAGCTGGCCGGCCGGGGTGAGCCCGCGTCCGTCAGCCCGGCATCCGCCCCTGCGCGACCAGCCGGTCCACCACCTGCGAGTGGGCGGGAGCACAGCGCTCCCGCGCCTCCC
This sequence comes from Streptomyces sp. NPDC033270, assembly GCF_055576575.1. Taxonomy (NCBI): domain Bacteria; kingdom Bacillati; phylum Actinomycetota; class Actinomycetes; order Kitasatosporales; family Streptomycetaceae; genus Streptomyces; species Streptomyces sp. NPDC033270. Next base: position 52,828 of record NZ_JBVIRA010000005.1, on the reverse strand, counting down.
GGCGGTCGAACCAGGCGTACTCAGCGATCTCCCGGCCCGGGACCGGTGCGATGTCCTGGGGCCCTCCGGTGAAACAGGTCATGTGCAGCCGGCGGCCGTTCTTGCCGTGCGCCACGTCGTGGATGACGAACGCCTCCGACAGCTCCTCGACGGGCACCACCAGACCGAGCTCCTCGGAGAGCTCACGCGACAGCGCCTCACGGGCCGTCTCCCCGGGTTCGTACTTGCCGCCCGGGAGGTAGAACGTGTCGTTCCCCCGCGTCCGCACGCTCAGCAGCCGCCCCTCGCGCAGATGCAGCCAGCCCACCGACCGCAGCGGCGCGACCCGCTCCAGGACGATCAGCGGATGGCCGGTCTCCTCGTCCACCCGCCGCCCTCGCTCGGTGAAACCGAGGTGCGCGTAGAAGCGGCGGGCGCGGGCGTTGCCCTCGAAGACCTCCAGGGTCAGCGCACCGTGCCGGGCCGCCGCATGCTCGATCAACTGCCGCCCGGTGCCGCCACCTTGGGCCTCCGGAGCCACGAACAACCCGCCGACCTCGGCGCCGGGCCCCTCCTCCGTGCGCTCCCCGCACCCGTCCGGCAGGAGTCCGAGCAGGCCGATGACGGTGCCGTCACGCTCAGCCACCCAGTTCTCCGCCTGGACGAGGTACACCTCGCGGAGGACCCGGGCCCGTTCGCCCGCGCCCTCCCCCTCGATGAAGGGGTGCGCCTGCCGTGCGGCCCGCGACCACAGATCGGTGGCCACGTCCTGGTCGGAGGCCTGATAGCGCCGGATGATCATGTCGTTGGTCATTTCTCCGACCGTAGACAGCCCGGTCGGCAGCGGCAAACCCATTCCGGCGCCGCGGCCCGCCCGCCTCGGAAGGGGGACCGGAGGGGGACGTAGGGTCCACCTAAAGTCTGACGCGAGTCCGTACCTGGCGCGTACGGATCGGCCCGAATCCCATGGGTGAATGGAGGCATGGAGCCGGGGAGGCTCCGACACTCAAGGGGAGTTGACCATGCAGCCCAGGACGAACGCCGGCCGCCGGACGCGGAACACCGTCGTACTGGCATTGATCGTCGCCAGCCTGTGGGCGGGCTTCACGCTGAGCCGGGGCGCCGCGCACGCCGACGAGTCCGGCCCCACCGGTCCGGTGGCGCACTTCAGCCGCGCCGTGGAGCTCATCCGGGGCTGACCACCCCGGACAACGCCGGAGCGAGCCGCCGAGCCGGCCTCTGGCACCGTTTCACGTGAAACTTGGGCCGGGCGTCGTTTCACGTGAAACGACGCCCGGCCCAGCCGATCCTGCTCCCGGATCACCCCCAGGTGATCAGCCGCTTCGGCCGCTCCAGCACCGCCGCGACATCCGCGAGCAGCTTGGAGCCCAGTTCGCCGTCGATCAGCCGGTGGTCGAAGGACAGCGCGAGCGTGGTGACCTGGCGCGCCGTCACCTTGCCCTTGTGGACCCACGGCTGGAGCTTGACCGCGCCGAAGGCGAGGATCGCCGACTCCCCCGGGTTGAGGATCGGCGTACCGGTGTCGACGCCGAAGACGCCGACGTTGGTGATGGTGACCGTGCCACCGGTCATCGCCGCCGGGGAGGTCTTGCCCTCGCGGGCGGTGGCGACCAGATCGCCGAGTTCCGCGGCGAGTTGGGGAAGCGTCTTGACTCCGGCGTCCTTGATGTTCGGGACGATCAGCCCGCGCGGCGTGGCCGCCGCGATGCCGAGGTTGACGTAGTCCTTGTAGACGATCTCCTGATTCGCCTCGTCCCAGGACGCGTTGACCTCCGGGTGGCGCTTGATGGCGACCAGGAAGGCCTTGGCGACGAGCAGCAGGGGGTTGACCCGCAGCCCCGCCATGTCCGGGTCCTGCTTCAGCTCCTGGACGAGCTTCATCGTGCGGGTCACGTCGACGGTGATGAACTCCGTGACGTGCGGCGCGGTGAAGGCGCTGGCGACCATCGCCTGTGCGGTGGCCTTGCGTACGCCCTTGACCGGTACCCGCCGCTCGCGGGCGGCGGCGTCGACGATGCCGGGCGCGGCCGGGGCGACCGCCGTCGGCGCGGGGACCTCGGCGGGTACCGCCGGCGCCGGGGCCGCTGCCGGGGCGGCGGCCGCGTGCACGTCCTCGCGGGTGATGATGCCGTCCGGCCCGGTCGGTGCGACGGTCGCCAGGTCGATGCCGAGATCCTTGGCGAGCTTGCGCACCGGCGGCTTGGCCAGCGGCCGCCCGGCGGAGACCGCGGGCGCGGCACTCGCGGCCGGAACGGCGGGAGCGGCCGGAGCCACCGGGGCGGCCAGCGGTACCGGAGCGGACCGCCCGTTCAGCTCCGCCTGGAGCCCGGCGGTCGCGGCCGCCGGCTGGGCCGGCACGCCGGGCTGCGGCTTGCGGGCCCGGCGCTTGGTCGAGGACGGCGCGGCGCCGTAGCCGACCAGCACGGCCTGGCGGCCCTGCGGCTCGGCGTCCTCCTCGTCGGGCCCCGCGGCGGCCTGCGCGGCGCCGCCCGCGGCCGGCACCTCGGCGGGTCCGGCTCCGGGGTCGGTGTCCACGGAGATGATGACGGTGCCGACGTCGACGGTGACGCCCTCGCCGAAGCGCAGCTCGTGCACCACGCCGTCGTAGGGGATGGGCAGTTCGACGGCGGCCTTGGCGGTCTCGACCTCACAGACGACCTGGCCGTCGGTGACGGTGTCGCCCACCTGGACGTACCACTTGAGGATCTCGGCCTCGGTGAGCCCCTCGCCCACGTCGGGCATCTTGAACTCGCGGAAGCGCTGTGCGTTGGCGGTACCTGCAGTCATGGTCACGAACTCTCCTCAAACCCTCAGTACGCCAACGCGCGATCGACGGCGTCGAGCACCCGGTCCAGCCCCGGCAGGTACTCGTCCTCCAGCCGGGAGGGCGGGTACGGGGAGTGGAAGCCGCCGACCCGCAGGACCGGCGCCTCCAGGTGGTAGAAGCACCGCTCGGTGATCCGGGCGGCGATCTCCGCGCCGGAGCCGAAGAAGACCGGTGCCTCGTGGACGACGACCAGCCGGCCGGTCTTCTCCACCGACGACTGCACGGTGTCGAAGTCGATCGGGGAGAGCGAGCGCAGGTCGACCACCTCGACGGACTTGCCCTCCTCGGCCGCGACCTTCGCCACGTCCAGGCAGACCTTCACCATCGGGCCGTAGGCGGCCAGGGTGAGGTCCGAGCCGCTCTGGACGATCCGGGCCTTGTGCAGCGGATCGGGGATCGACTCGGTGTCCAGCCGCGACTTGTCGTGGTAGCGGCGCTTGGGCTCGAAGTAGATGACCGGGTCGTCGCCGGCGATGGCCTGCTGGAGCATCCAGTAGGCATCGGAGGAGTTCGAGGGAGAGACGATCTTGAGGCCCGCGACATGCGCGAACAGCGCCTCGGGGGACTCGGAGTGGTGCTCGACCGCGCCGATTCCGCCCGCGTACGGGATGCGGATGACGACCGGCACCTTGACCTTGCCCAGCGCGCGGGCGTGCATCTTCGCGAGCTGGGTGACGATCTGGTCGTAGGCGGGGAAGACGAAGCCGTCGAACTGGATCTCGACGACCGGGCGGTAGCCGCGCAGCGCCAGGCCGATCGCGGTTCCCACGATGCCGGACTCGGCGAGCGGGGTGTCGATGACCCGGTCCTCACCGAAGTCCTTCTGCAGGCCGTCGGTGACGCGGAAGACGCCGCCGAGCTTGCCGACGTCCTCGCCCATGACGAGGACCTTGGGGTCGGCCTCCATGGAGGCCCGGAGCGATTCGTTGATCGCCTTGGCGATGGTGATCTTCTCGAAGACGGCCATGGTCAGTTCCCCTCCGCGACGGCATCGGCGTCGGCGAACGACGCCTGGTACGCGGCGAACTGCGCGCGCTCCTCATCGACGAGCGCGTGCCCGTCGGCATAGACGTTCTCAAAGATCGCCATGTGGCCCGGATCCGGCATGGCGCGTACGGCATCGCGGACCCGCTTGCCCAGGGCCTCGCTCTCCTCCTCGATCGACGCGAGGTAGGCGTCGTCGACCATGCCCTCGGCCTGGAGATACGTCTTCAGCCGGCGGATCGGGTCCTTGGCCTCCCAGGCCGCCCGCTCCTCGTCGGCCCGGTAGCGCGTCGGGTCGTCGGACGTGGTGTGCGCGCCCATGCGGTAGGTGAAGGCCTCGATGAGCATCGGCCCCTGGCCGGTGCGGGCCCGCTCCAGCGCCGCCTTGGTCACCGCCAGACACGCCAGTACGTCATTGCCGTCGACCCGTACGCCGGGGAATCCGAAGCCGCGGGCGCGCTGGTAGAGCGGCACCCGGGTCTGCCTCTCGGTGGGCTCGGAAATCGCCCACTGGTTGTTCTGGCAGAAGAACACGACCGGGGCGTTGTAGACCGCGGAGAAGGTGAAGGATTCCGCGACATCTCCCTGGCTGGAGGCGCCGTCGCCGAAATACGCGATGACCGCGGAATCCGCGCCGTCCTTCTGCACACCCATCGCATAGCCGGTCGCATGCAGCGTCTGCGAACCGATGACGATGGTGTAGAGGTGGAAGTTGTTGCCGTTGGGGTCCCAGCCGCCGTGGTTGACGCCGCGGAACATGCCCAGCAGGTTCGTCGGGTCGACCCCACGGCACCACGCCACACCGTGCTCGCGGTAGGTCGGGAAGACGTAGTCGTCGTCGCGCAGCGCGCGGCCGGAGCCGATCTGGGCGGCCTCCTGGCCCAGCAGCGAGGCCCACAGGCCCAGTTCGCCCTGGCGCTGGAGGGTGGTCGCCTCGGCGTCGAACTTCCGCGTCAGCACCATGTCGCGGTACAGGCCGCGCAGTTCCTCGGGGGACAGGTCGATGGCGTAGTCCGGGTGCTCGACCCGCTCCCCTTCGGGGGTCAGCAGTTGTACGAGCTGATCCTGCTCCGCCTGCTCGGGCCGGCCGGTCGTGCGGGCCTTGGCCGGGGACGCCTTCTTCGCCGGCGCCGCCTTCTTGGCGGTGGTGCGCTTGCTGCTGCGGGCGTTTTTCCGCTGCGCAGTGCCTTCCACGGTCACGTGCTGCTCCTCCGTCTGTCCGGCCCCCGGGGTCCGCCGGTGGCCGTATTGCGGCTCACCCGGTATCCGATACGGCGCACGGGGTGTGTGCGATCGCGGCCGGATCCGGGTGGAACAAAGCTCCCGGAAGGTGGCCTGCTCATTGCACGTTACCCATTGTCAAAGCCGAAGTGGAAACGGCGCTGACCTGCGATTTTGCTTGGATTTCCAAGTAAATCGCGAAGGCTTGGAACAACTCCTGGTCACAGCGTTGCAGGCCGCCGGGACAACGGCACGTTATATCGGTGACCTGGAGCACGGGAAGACTTGATGTGTGAGACTGGCTCGGTGAGCGAAGACGGAAAAATCACGGTATTCCTGCTCGACGACCATGAGGTCGTCCGGCGCGGTGTCCACGAAATGCTCGCGACCGAGGCGGACATCGAGGTGGTCGGCGAGGCCGGCACCGCCGCAGACGCCCTGGTCAGGATCCCTGCGACGCGTCCCGACGTGGCGGTGCTCGACGTCCGGCTGCCGGACGGAAGCGGTGTCGAGGTCTGCCGCGAGATCCGCTCGCAGAACGAGGACATCAAATGCCTGATGCTCACCTCGTTCGCTGATGACGAGGCCCTTTTCGATGCGATCATGGCCGGTGCGGCCGGATATGTCCTCAAGGCCATTCGGGGCAATGAACTGCTCTCCGCGGTACGCGACGTGGCGGCCGGCAAGTCGCTGCTCGACCCCGTGGCCACCGCCCGTGTCCTGGAGCGGCTGCGCGACGGCGGCGCCGCCAAGGGCGACGACAGGCTGGCGAACCTCACCGAACAGGAGCGCAGGATCCTCGACCTGATCGGCGAGGGGCTGACCAACCGCGCGATCGGCGAGCGGCTCCATCTCGCCGAGAAGACGATCAAGAACTATGTCTCCAGCCTGCTGTCCAAGCTCGGCATGGAGCGCCGCTCCCAGGCTGCCGCCTATGTCGCGCGGAGGCAGGCGGAGCGGCACTGACCCGGCGGGGGCGCCCCGCCGGCACCCGCCCGGCTCATGGCGGTTCGGGACCATCGTCCCGTTTCCTCGGGCTGCTGGGCCCTACTGGCCGGCCCGGCCCGAACGGCAAGGTGGTGACATGCCCACCGACACCTTCCGTGCCATCGAGCTGCTGGGCCGCACCCCCTACGGGCGGGTCTCGGCCAGTCGGCGGGCGCTGCCCTTCACCACCGTCACCCGGCATCTCGTCCTCGACGACGGACGCCTGATGCTGCGGCTGCACCGCGGCTACGACTACCACCAGGCGCTGGACGGCAGCGTGGTCGCGTACGAGGCCGACAACATCAACAGCGGTGCGCCGGACACCTGGTCGGTCCAGTTCACCGGCACCGCCCGAGTCGTCGACCCCACCCCCGCCGAACGCGCGCTCTTCGGCCCCACGCCCCGACTGGCCGACGGCGTGCCCTTCGACCCGGTCTTCCTGCGCATCGAGCCGGAGTTCGTGACCCTGCACCACCTCACCGATGTGCCCGCCTTCCGGCACGCGCACTCTGCGTAAGGCTTTCCCGCACAGCCACTCAGACGGGTGCACTTGATCTAACATCTGGCGCGTGCTGCGCTCATCTGTAGTCCGGCCGGCGGCGACGCCCGCCAGAGACACCCTCGGATCCCTGCTCCGCCACTACACCGGCGCCGGCGCGCCGCTGTCCTGCGAGCCCGTCGCCGAAGGCCTGCTCAACCACGGCTACTTCCTCGCCACCACCGGCGGCCGCTACTTCCTCAAGCACCACCTCGACGGCGACCAGGCCGCCATCAACCGCCAGCACCGCGCCACCCGCCGGCTCGCCGCGCTCGGCCTGCCGGTCGCCCCGCCCGTCGCCGACGCGGACGGCCGCACGGTCACCGTCCTCGACGGCCGCTGCTACGCCCTGCACCCCTGGGTCGAGGGCCGGCACCTCGACGGCGCCGCGCTGACCTGCGGCCAGTCCCGCCGGCTCGGCGCCCTGCTCGGGCTCGTCCACACCGCGCTGGAGCAGGTCATGGCGGACGAACCGCACCCCGCGCGGCCGCCCTGCGCGGACGCCGGGGCCGACCCCGCGCGGACCTTCGAGATGATCGACGAACTGCTGGCCCTGGCCCGCGGCGCCCGCCCGCGCACCAGCTTCGACGAACTCGCCGAGCACCGCCTGTTGGAACGCCGGGCGCTGCTGGAGCGGCAGGCGCACCGCCGCCCGGCCCCCGGCGCGGAACCCGCCGCCGGCTGGGTGCACGGCGACTTCCACCCGCTCAATGTGCTCTACCGCGGCCCGGAACCGACCGCGATCGTCGACTGGGACCGGCTGAGCGTCCAGCCGCGCGCCGAGGAGGCGGTACGCGCCGCCGCGATCTTCTTCGTACGCCCCTGCGGCACGCTGGACCTGGCCAAGGTCGCGGCGTACGCGGGCGCATACCGCAGCGCCTGCGGGGCCGACGCCGACGAGCTGGCCGCGGCCGTCCACCGGGTGTGGTGGGAGCGGCTGAACGACTTCTGGATGCTCACCTGGCGCTACCAGCTCGGCGACCGCCGCACCGACCCACAGTTCCCGGCGGCGGCCGCACTGGCCGTGTGGTGGACCCGCGAATACCGCGCCGTACGGGACGCGTTCACCCGCTGAGCGGGCGACGGGGCAGGTCAGCCGGTCGTACCGAGCGTGGCGCCGCCGTCCGTGCCGCTGCCGGCGGTGGTCCCGCTGTCCGTGCCGGTGGTCGTCCCCCCGTCGGTGGTGCCACCGTCCGCGGTGCCGCCGTCGGTGGTGCCACCGTCCGCGGTCCCGCCGTCCGTGGTCCCGCCGGTGGTGTCGGTGGGCGGCTCGGTCGTGGGCTCGTCGGTCGTCGGCGGCGCCGTGGTGGGCTCCTCCGTCGTCGGGGCCGTGGTCGGCTCCTGCGTCTCCGGCTGGGTGTACGTACCGCCGTCGCCGCCGGTGCCACCGGGCTCGGTCTGCGGGGTGGACGGCTCGTCCGTCGGCGGCTCGGTCGTCTCCTCGTCCTTCGACGGCGACGGCGACTGCGTGGTGGGGGTGTGGTGCTTGGAGTCCGGCTCCTTGGTGTTCTGCAGCGCGAAGGCCACGCCCACCGCGATGGCGATCACCGCGAGCGCCGCGATCAGCCAGACCTTGCCGCGGCCGCCCTTGGCCGGCCGGTGCCCGCCCTCGAAACCGCCGTCGTCCTCGCGCATACGGGACGACAGGATCGGCTGGGCCGTGGTCTGCCCGGCGTCGGGGTGCGGCAGCGCGGTGGTGGCGGCGGTGCCCATGGACGGGCTGTGACCGCCCTCGTGCAGCGCGACCGGGCCGGTGTTCCAGGTACCGGTGTGCCCGCCCTGCTCCTGCAGCATCTGCAGCGAGTACTGGACCAGGCCGCGCATCTCCTCGGCGGTCTGGAACCGGTCGTCGGGGTCCTTGGCCAGCGAGCGCATGACCAGGCCGTCCAGCTCCGGCGGCACCGCGTCGGCCACCTCGGAGGCCGGTACCGGCATGTCCTGGACGTGCTGGTAGACCACCGAAAGCGGGGTCTCGCCGGTGAACGGCGGCCGCAGCGTGAGGAGTTCGTAGAGCAGGCAGCCGGTGGCGTAGAGGTCGGAGCGGGTGTCGACGGTCTTGCCGAGGGCCTGCTCCGGGGAGAGGTACTGGGGCGTACCCATGACCATGCCGGTCTGGGTCATCGTGGACTGGGCGCCGTGCAGGGCCCGGGCGATGCCGAAGTCCATGACCTTCACGGCGCCGCTGTTCGTGATGATCACGTTGGCGGGCTTGATGTCACGGTGCACGATGCCGTGCTGGTGGCTGTAGGCCAGCGCCTCCAGCACCCCGGAGACGATGATCAGCGCCTGGTCCGGCGGCGGGGCGTCGGCGTTGAGCAGCAGATCGCGGATGGTGCGGCCCTCGACCAGCTCCATCACGATGTACGGCACGGTGTTGCCGCCGACCAGGTCCTCGCCGGAGTCGTAGACCGCCACCACCGCGTGGTGGTTCAGCCCGGCCACGGACTGTGCCTCACGCGTGAAACGGGCCTTGGACACCGGGTCCTCTGCGAGGTCGGCGCGCAGCAGCTTCACGGCGACGGTCCGGCCGAGACGTACGTCCTCGGCCGCGAACACCTCTGCCATGCCGCCGCGACCCAGCCGTCGCGTGAGCCGGTAGCGGCCGTCGCCGACCAGCCCGCCGTTGCCCCACATCTCCGGTGCGTCGGGGATATTGGAGCCGGTGGCCTCAGGGTCGGACGGGCCCTGGGGGCTCTGCGTCGGTGCCATCGGTCCTCGCCGTCGAATCGATCCGCATGAGAGCGGTAAGGTCATCGGTCTTCGCTAGAGCACGCTACAGGCTCCGCGGCACCCGCCGGTCCGCCGTGGACCGGCCATCAAACCTGCCGAATGCCTGAAATCGCAAGTTCACCCGAGGTCACCGAGGGTGCAAACGTCTCACCGCCGTGACGGGATCTTGCACATCTGGTCACGGAACGGGCACACGGCTTGACGTGTCCGGGGCCTGGGGCAGACTTGGCTGCGGAATTCCAGATTTTGATCGCTACACGTGCGGGTAGTGGGCCGTGCGCCTAGGGGGAAGCGGAACGATGAGCCAGGACGGCGCTCAGGGCCAATTCGAGGGCCGTTCGGTCGGCGGAGGACGTTACCAGCTTCGTGATCTTCTCGGGGCCGGCGGAATGGCATCCGTGCACCTCGCACATGACACGGTGCTCGACCGCGACGTCGCGATCAAGACCCTGCACACCGAGCTCGGTCGCGAGCAGGCCTTCCGCGAGCGCTTCCGCCGCGAGGCGCAGTCCGTGGCGAAGCTCACGCACACCAATATCGTCTCGGTCTTCGACTCCGGTGAGGACGAGCTCGACGGCGCCATGGTGCCGTACATCGTCATGGAGTACGTCGCGGGCCAGCCGCTGCGCTCCGATCTGGACTCCGACATCGCCCAGCATGGCGCGATGCCGACGGAAAAAGCCCTGAAGATCACTGCCGATGTGCTGGCGGCGCTCGAGGTCAGCCACGAGATGGGCCTGGTCCACCGCGACATCAAGCCCGGCAACGTGATGCTGAACAAGCGGGGCGTCGTCAAGGTCATGGACTTCGGCATCGCCCGCGCCATGCAGTCCGGCGTGACGTCCATGACGCAGACCGGCATGGTCGTCGGCACCCCGCAGTACCTGTCGCCCGAGCAGGCCCTGGGCCGCGGCGTGGACGCCCGCTCCGACCTCTACTCCGTCGGCATCATGCTCTTCGAGCTGCTGACCGGCCAGCTGCCGTTCGACGCGGACTCCCCGCTGGCCATCGCCTACGCCCATGTCCAGGAAGAGCCGCCGGTCCCGTCGAGCATCAACCGCTCGCTGCCGCCGGCCGTGGACGCGCTGGTCGCCCGGGCGCTGAAGAAGAACCCCAACGAACGCTTCCCCACCGCCGAGGCGATGCGGGACGAGTGCTTGCGGATCGCCGGGTCCGGGCAGTCCGGCGCGACGCCGCTGATCATCGGCGAGGGCCCGCGGGCGCGCACCAGCGGCTCGTCGGTGTCCTCCGCGGTGTTCCCCACGGCGTCCGGCAATCCCCACACCCCGGTGCCGCCGAGCGTCCAGCAGCCCTACCAGCCGACGCAGGCGGCCGGCTTCGGACCGTCGACGCCCCCGCCGGCGCCGAACAACGCCTACCCGACCCCGGCGCCCGGCCCCGCCCCGGCACCGTTCAACGCCGGCGGCTTCCAGGCCCCGCCGCCCTACACCCCGCCGCCCGTGACGGCCTCGATGCCGACGGCCGGCAACCCCGCCAACCGGAAGAACAACACCCCGGTGATCGTGGTCTCGGCGATCGTCGGTGTGATCGTGGTCACCGCGATAGCGATCGGCATCGGTCTGAGCGCCGGCTCCAGCGACGACAACGGCGGTGACTCCCCGACGTCGACCTACACGCCGTACTCGTACACCCCCTCGCCCAGCGAGAGCGTCCGGCCCGAGGACAAGACGGCGACGATCCTGACGTCCCAGTGCACCAGCCCGACCAAGAGCTACTCGGACAAGAACAAGATCCTCATCCCCTCGTTCCGCTTCAAGAACCTGGACTCGGTGAAGAAGTGCATCGAGGCCGCCGGCTGGAAGTGGAAGATCGTCGGGCAGGAGGACAGCTCGATCTGGGGCAAGAACACCGTCACGCAGCAGAAGCCGGACGCCATCAGCTGGTGGTACCCCAGCAAGGACGACACCATCGAGCTGACCATCTCGACCGGTCGCAGCGGCTGACGCCACGGGGCTCACGGCCCGCGGACAGACACACCGAAGGGGCCGGCACGCGGACTGCGTGCCGGCCCCTTCGGCCGTTGATCAGAGGTACGGGCCCGAGCGGGCGCCGCCGTGACCAGGCTTGCCGTCCTCGCCCTCCAGAGGAGCGACACCGGGCGGCAGCGCACGGCGCATCTGCTCCAGCTGCGCACGGGCCGCCATCTGCTGGGCGAACAGTGCGGTCTGAATGCCGTGGAAGAGGCCCTCCAGCCAACCCACCAGCTGAGCCTGGGCGATGCGCAGCTCCGCCTCCGTCGGCACCGACTCATCGGTGAACGGCAGCGACAGCCGCTCCAGCTCCTCGACCAGCTCGGGCGCCAGCCCGTCCTCCAGCTCCTTGACCGAGCTGGCGTGGATCTCCTTGAGCCGGACCCGGCTGGCCTCGTCCAGAGGAGCGGCCTTCACCTCCTCCAGCAGCTGCTTGATCATGCTGCCGATGCGCATGACCTTCGCCGGCTGTTCGACCATGTCCGTCACCGGGACCTCGCGGGGCTCCTCGCCGTCGGAGCCGGCAGCGCCGAGGGCCATGCCGTCCGGGCCGACAACCAGGACGTGCGGGTTCTCCTGCGACCGTTCGTTCATCGGCATATCCATGCCGCCATTCTCTCGTACGGAGGCTTATGAACGGTGGTGCCCCCGGGAGAAGGTGATCCACCACTCCGAACGATTCCGGCAGCCGCTGTTTCACGTGAAACCACGGATTTCCCGCCGTTTCACGTGAAACGTTCCGAAGGAGCGCTCTGTTTCACGTGAAACGGAGCAAGATCAGCGCCGGCGCAGGCGCAGGCCGAGAAAGGCCAGGCCCAGGCCGGTCAGCGCAAGGCCGGCGCCCATCGGGAGAACCCGCTCGACCGGTGCCTGCGGGGCCTCCAGCGCGTACGGGCTCGCCGTCGCGCCCGACTCGTCATCCGTACTTCCCGGCATGGGGGTCCCGTTCTTCTGCCGGGCGGTCGGCTTGGGGTGCGGCGAGAACGCCTCGTAACGGCGCTCGCTCGGCCGCTCCGGGGCCTTGTGCCGCGGGGGCGAGGGCCGGGCCGAGGGGGAGCCGGCACGGGGTTCGGACGCCGCACGCGTACGGCGCTTCGGCGACGGAGCGTGCCGGCCGGGGCGGGCGTGGGCTCGGTCACTGCTCCGCGGGCCCGCCGGTCGGGCGGACCGGTGGCCGCCGGAGCGCGGGGACTCTTCGTCGCCGCGGAAGGGGGCGAAGCGCGGCAGGTCCGGTACCGCGAAACCGGGCCCGAACGGGTGATGCAGGTAGTGTCGCCACCGTCCGTACCCGAAGTGGTGGTGCGACGGCAGGTGCGGGATCGCCGCCAGGAAGTCCGGCAGACGGGGGAAGTCGTCCGGCAGCTCGGGAAAGCGCATCGCGGCCCCCGGGTGCCCGGCGTGGCCACGGCTCGCTCCGCTTCTCCCGTGGGACAACGAGAGATCGCTCAGGTGGTCGCCGGGCGCGAAATCCTCGGGTCCGAAGTCCTCGGGGCCGAGCATTTCGGATACGTAGTCGTCGGGCAGATCGCCCGGGTGGGCGAGCTTCGGGGGGTGGTCGGCCGGTGTGGCCTGCCGGTCCGAGGCCGCCGCGGGGGTGGTCCCCGCCGGGACGGGCAGGACGACGGCGGCGACCAACAGACCGGTGGCGATGCGCGATCGGAAACCTGGAGCGACCACAGTGCCCCTCCCGTGCCGAGCCGTCGGGTGACCTGCCCAGCGTCACATGTGATCAGATTCACGGCATCTCGAGACTGTCTGCGGGGGGAGCCGCCGCCGTGCGGGAGGGGCGGGCGCAGGCGGCGGGCGGCGACGGCTCAGACCGTCAGCACGACCTTCCCCACGTGCACGCTCGCGTCCACGACGCGGTGCGCCTCGGCGGCCTCCGCCATCGGAAGCGTCCGGTCCACGATCGCGCGGACCTGGCCATTGCCGATCAGCGGCCAGACATGCTCCCGCACGGCGGCGACGATGGCCGCCTTCTCGTTCAGCGGGCGGGCCCGCAGTCCGGCGCCGGTGATCGCGGCGCGCTTGGCCATCAGTGCGGCGAGATTCAGCTCCGCCTTCACCCCGCCCTGCAGCCCGATGATCGCCAGTCGTCCGCTGACGGCCAGCGCCTTGACGTTCCGCTGCAGATACTTCGCGCCGATGATGTCGAGGATGACGTCCGCGCCCTTGCCGTCGGTGGCCTTGCGGATCTCCTGGACGAAGTCCTGCTCGCGGTAGTCGATGAGGATGTCCGCGCCCAGCTCGGCGCAGCGGGCGAGCTTCTCGGGGCCGCCGGCGGTGACCGCCACCCGCGCGCCGACCGCCTTGGCGAGCTGGATCGCCATCGTGCCGATGCCGCTGGCGCCGCCATGGACCAGCAGCGTCTCACCGGGCCGCAGGTGGGCGATCATGAAGACGTTCGACCAGACCGTGCAGGTCACCTCGGGCAGCGCGGCGGCGGTGACCAGGTCCAGGCCGGTCGGCAGCGGCAGTACCTGGCCGGCCGGTACGGCGACCTTCTCCGCGTAGCCGCCGCCCGCCAGCAGCGCGCACACCTCGTCGCCGACGGCCCAGCCGTGCACGCCGGGGCCGATCGCGACGATCCGCCCCGAGCACTCCAGCCCGGGGTACGGGGAGGAGCCGGGTGGCGGGTCGTAGAAGCCCTGACGCTGCAGCAGATCGGCGCGGTTCACGGCGCTGGCCGCGACCTCGATCAGGACCTCGCCCTCGGCGGGCAGCGGATCGGGCACTTCCGCCCAGACAAGTGCTTCGGGGCCACCGGGCTCCGGGATAGTGATCGCTCGCATGGGCGCGAGGCTACTCGCCGTCCGCGCGCGGAGCGACGGTGCGGGGGCCGCCGGCTACCGCCGGGGCGGCCTCCCACCCGCCCACGGAGTCCGGTTATTCATCCACCCGGCGCATCGGGGAGACGCTGGTACCGGGGAGCGTCGGCTTCATGGTCTGCTTGCCGGGCAGGTCCGGCTCCTCCGTCGGCGCCGCGCGGACGATGGTGATCAGGCGGTCCGTGCTCTGCAGCGGGCTCGCCTCCGGATCGTCGTATCCCAGGAGCCGGTGGCCGCGCAGCACGGACACGACCAGGTCGTCGGTCTCCCGTACCGACTTGCCGACCTCGGCCTTCACCACGGGGCGTTCGACCAGGTCCAGGCCGCTGCCCTGCTGGATCAGGTCCTCCATGACGGTGCCCGCGCTGGGGCTGTGGACGGACAGGCCCAGCAGCCGGCCGGCCGCGCTGGCCGAGGTGATCACGGCGTCGGCGCCGGACTGGCGCAGCAGCGGGGCGTTCTCCTCCTCCCGCACCGCCGCGACGATATTGGCCTTCTTGTTGAGCTGACGCGCGGTCAAGGACACCAGCACGGCGGTGTCATCGCGCTGGGTGGCGATGACGACCTGGTGCGCGCGCTGGATCTCGGCCCGCATCAGCACATCGCTGCGGGTCGCGTCGCCGACCACCCCGGCGAAGCCCTCGGCCACCGCCGCCTCGATCACCTTGGAGCTGGGGTCGACGATGACGATGCGGTCGCGGCTCAGCCCCGTCGCACGGAGGGTCTGGACGGCGGAGCGGCCCTTGGTCCCGAAGCCGACGATGACGGTGTGGTCGCGCAAGGTGTTTCTCCAGCGTTTCAATTGCCACTGCTCGCGGGTGCGCTCGGTCAGCACCTCCAGTGTGGTGCCGACGAGGATGATCAGGAAGATCACCCGCAGCGGCGTGATGAGCAGGATGTTCAGCAGCCGCGCGCTGTCGCCGTACGGGACGATGTCGCCGTAGCCCGTGGTGGAGAGCGTGACGGTCGCGTAGTAGAAGCAGTCGAGCAGATCGACCGTGCCGTTGGCGTTGTCGTGGTACTCCGCGCGGTCCATCCAGACGATGAAGACCGTCGCGAGCAGGACGACCAGCGCCATCAGCAGACGGCGGGCGACCTGCCGCAGCGGCGCCTTGGGGGCGCGGCGCGGCAGCACCACCCGATGGGAGCGGTCCTCGGGCACCTCGCGCGCCGCGGCGTCGTGGGACGGCAGCTTCACGCGGTGCCTCCAGTGGGTTCGTGCGGGGCGCCGAGGTCGGTCCGGTCCGTCGTCGAGTCGGCCGACCAGTCCGTCGACCAGGGAAGTTCCAGCAGTCCGAGTTCGCTGCCGGACTCCGCGCCACCGGGTGGGACGACGGCCAGCGCCTCGGCGGCGGCGATCCCGCGCAGCATGGCGGGGCCGTGGAAACGCAGCGGCTCCACCAGCAGGCCCCGGTGTGCGTCGTCGCGGTAGACGACCGGAACGAGGCGGGTGTCCCGCGGATGCCCCTGGACGGCGGCGCTCACCGGCGTACGGTACGTGGCCGCCGGCCGGCGGCCGGAGAGCGTCCGCAGCAGCGGCTCGGCGAGCGTGCACAGACCGGAGACGGCGGCCAGGGGGTTGCCGGGCAGGCCGACGAGGTGCCGCCGCGGGGCGAGCCGGGCGAGCAGCATGGGGTGGCCGGGGCGTACCGCCACGCCGTCCACCAGCAGCTCGGCGCCCAGGCCGCGCAGCGCGGGGTGCAGATGGTCGACCGGGCCGGACGCGGTGCCGCCGGTGGTGATCACCACATCGGCGGTGGACTCGGCGATGGCCGCGGACAGCGCGTCGGCGTCATCGGCGAGATGGCGCGGCGCGGCCGCCTCGACGCCCAGCGCACGCAGCCAGGGGGCGAGCATCGGGCCGAGCGCGTCCCGGATCCGGCCCTCCCGGGGCAGTCCGCTCTCCAGCAACTCATCACCCAGGACGAGGACTTCGGCCCGGGGCCGGGGGTAGGTGGTCAGTTCGTCGTAGCCGGCGGCCGCGGCCAGGCCGAGGACGGCCGGGGTGACCAGGGCCCCGGCGGGCAGGAGTTGGTCGCCGCGGCGGCACTCCTGGCCTCGGGGGCGGATGTCCTGGCCGGGCGGCGCGGGCCGGGGCGCGTACAGCCGCAGCCCGCCGTCGCCCAGCCGGCGGACCTCGCCGTGCTCGCTGCGCAGCACCGCGGTGGCGCCGGCCGGGATGCGCGCGCCGGTCGCGATCGGGATGGCATGGCCGTCGGGAAGCGCCTCGATGGGGGCATGACCTGCGAGGATTCCGTGATGCGAGCCGGTTGAGGCCTCGTCGGCGGGGTGGTCGACGCGCCAGGGCCCGGGGCCGGAGACCGCCCAGCCGTCCATCGCCGAGGTGTCGAACGACGGCAGATCGGTGAGCGCGGCCAGCGGCGCGGCGAGCGTACGGCCCAGCGCGGCGCCGAGCGCCGTCGTGGTGGGCGGGAGCGGGCCGGACACGGCGTGCGCGGCGATCCGGCGGGCGGTGTCCCAGGGCAGGTCGCCCGGTGTACGTCGGGGTGCCGGCTCCTCGGGGCCGGCCGGACCGCGGTGGTGGTCTCCGCCGGTGCCGCGCCCCTTGGCGGCGGATGCGCGGGCGTCGTCGGGCGGGGTGCCCGCGCCGTCGCCGGTGGCCCGTGCGTTCGCCGCCCCCGCTGCGCGGACGCCGTTGACCAGCGCGAGCGCATCGTCGAACGGGTCGCCGTGCCCGCCTCCGGCCTGCGCGCGCAGCACGCCGCCGGGCTCCGCGCCGCCCTCCACGTCGGTCATTCGGCGGGCTTCGCTTCGCTCCCCGCGGCGCCGCCGGACCCGGCAGCGCCTCCGGACCGCTCGGTCTCCGCCGCCCAGCGGCCGGCCAGCGCGGCGGCCCGGTCGGACAGCTCCTTCACATCCCGGCCCTGCCGGCCCGCGGCATAACCGATCAGGAAGGTCGTCAGCGGCGCAGCCGGGCGGGCCACGCCATGTGCGGCGTCCCGAGCGAGGTCGAGAAGCGCCGCCGTGTCGACATCGAGCTCGATGCCCAGTTCGGCCTTGACTGCGGTGATCCATTCGTCCAACACGTGTCCATGCTCCCTGATGCGGGCGCGTGCCGCGCTGACGTCTTCCCAGGTGTCGCAGTCGAAGGAGGCCGTGGAGGTGGCGTCGGGGACCCGCGCCAGCGTCAGCCGGCCGACCACGGCGCGCAGCGGCAGACCGGCCAGGGTGCCGTGCTCGGCCCGTACCCGCGCCAGCTCACGGCGCAGCGACGCGGCCCGGTAGGCGGCCACCAGCGGCTGGTCCCGCCCGGTGGTGTCCTTGAGCATCGCTCCGTCAGGGGGCGCGACGGCGCCGTCCGGCCCGCCGCCGCCCGCCGTGCGCGTCGCCGCCGCCAGGAGGCCGCGTACGGTCGCGGCGGTCAGGAACGGCAGATCGGCGGAGAGGACGACCACCGTCGGAGCGGTGGTGTGCCGCAGGCCGGCGTCCAGCGCGGCGAGCGGGCCGCCGCCCGGCGGGTCCTCCAGGGCCCGGACCACGGCGCGGGCGGTCGGGCGGCCGGGGCCGACGACGACCGTGATCGCCGCATCGGGGCAGGCGGCGATCACCCGGTCCAGGAGGGGGCGGCCGCCGACGGACAGGGCGGGTTTGTCCGCCCCGCCGAGCCGCCGGGCCGCGCCTCCGGCCAGGACGATGGCGTCGTGGTCGGTGTGGTCGCTCACCCCCTGAGTATCGCCAAGGGGCACCACGATCACACCGGTGTCGTACGTCTCACGGCTGTCGGCTCCGCCGCGGCGGCCGCGGCCGTCCCCGCCCCGGCCACCGCTGTGCGAGCCCTGGTCACAGACCCCGCAGCAGCACGGCGGGCTGCTCGACGCAGTCGGCCACGAAGCGCAGGAAGCCGCCGGCCGTGCCGCCGTCGCACACCCGGTGATCGAAGGTGAGCGAGAGCTGGACGACCTGCCGGACGGCCAACTCGCCTTCGTGCACCCAGGGTTTGGCGACTATCCGGCCGATGCCGAGCATCGCCGCCTCCGGGTGGTTGATGATCGGCGTGGAGCCGTCGACGCCGAAGACGCCGTAGTTGTTGAGGGTGAACGTGCCGTGTGTCAGCTCGGCCAGGGTCAGCCCGCCGGACCTGGCCGTTTCCGTGAGCCGGGCGATCTCGGCGGACAGCTCCTCGACCGTACGGGCCTGGGCGTCCCGCACGACCGGCACCACCAGACCGCGGTCGGTCTGCGCCGCGAAACCCAGATGGACCGCGGGCAGCCGGACGATCTCCTGGGTCCTGGTGTCGACGGTGGCGTTGAGCTGGGGGAACCGTGCGAGCGCGGCCGTGGTGATCCGGGCCAGCAGGGCGAGCAGCGACACCTTGGGAGCGCCCGGAACATTCATCGCCCTGCGGGCGGTGAGGAGTTCGGTGGCATCGGCGTCCACCCAGCAGGTCGCCTCCGGGATCTCCCGGCGGCTGCGGCTGAACTTCTCGGCGGCCGCACCGAGCATCCCCCGCAGCGGGATCCGCTCCTCGCCGGCCGTGGCGGGCCCGGCGGCCCTCGCGCCCGCCGTCACGCCCGTCACCTCGGCAGCGGCCGTCTCCCGCGCCCGGATCGCGCACTCGACGTCGGTACGGAGAATCAGGCCGTCCCGCCCGGATCCCGTCACCTCCCGCAGATCCACGCCGTTCTCCCGCGCCATCCGGCGCACCAGCGGAGAGATGACGGCCACCGAGCCGCTCCCGGCAGCCACCGCACCGGCCTCGGCCGGGCCGTGCGCACCAGCGACCCGGGCTTGCCCGGCAGTCTGCCCGCCGAAGGCCTCCGCCCCGGCCGCGGCCTCTCGCGGCGGCTGCGGCACTCCGGCCGCGGGGCCCGCTTCGCCCCCTGGCCGGATACGGCGCCGCCGCGCCGCCGCCGCGCTCGTGCCGTATCCGACGAGCACGTTCCCCGACCCCGCATCCGCCGGATCCGCCGGGGGAGCGCCGGTCCCGCCCGCGGGCGCACCGGAAGCCGATGGTGCCTCCTTGGGACCGCTGCCGGCCAGATCGTCCGGCACCGCGCCCACCGCGACCGTCACCAGCGCCGCGCCCACCGGGACTTCGGCGCCCTCCTCACCGAAGCGGGCGGTCACCACGCCGCCATACGGGCAGGGCACCTCCACCATCGCCTTGGCGGTCTCGACCTCCACCACCGGCTGGTCGATGGCCACCACCTCACCGACCTCGACCAGCCATTGCACGATCGTCGCCTCGGTGAGGCCCTCCCCCAGGTCGGGCAGGGTGAATTCGCGGACCACGGCCATCACTCACCACGTCCCTCGGTCCACTCCGACTCCCACTGGAGGCGGGCGACGGTGTCCAGAATCCGGTCCACGCCCGGCAGGTGATGCCGCTCCAGCATCGGCGGCGGATAGGGGATGTCGAAGCCGGCGACGCGCAGCACCGGCGCCTCCAGGTGGTGGAAGCAGCGTTCGGTGATCCGTGCGGCGATCTCCCCTCCGGGACCGCCGAACCCGTTGGACTCATGGACGATCACGGCCCGTCCGGTGCGCCGCACCGACGCGCAGACCGTGTCGTCGTCGAACGGCATCAGCGAGCGCAGATCGACCACTTCCAGGTCCCAGCCCTCGGCGCGCGCGGCCTCGGCGGCCTCCAGGCAGACCGGGAGCGACGGGCCGTAGGTGATCAGGGTGGCGCTGCTGCCGCGGCGCCGGACCTCGGCCCGTCCCAGCGGGGCGACCGGGGCGGGGGCGTCGGGCGACCAGTCGGCCTTGGACCAGTAGAGCCGCTTGGGCTCCAGGAAGACGACCGGGTCGTCGGAGGCGATGGCGGCGCGCAGCAGCCCGTAGGCGTCCTCGACGGTCGCCGGGGTGACGACCTGGAGTCCGGGGGTGGCGAGGTAGTACGCCTCGGAGGAGTCGCTGTGGTGCTCGACGCCGCCGATCCCGCCGCCGTAGGGGACGCGGATGGTCAGCGGCATCGGCAGCGCGCCGCGGGTGCGGTTGCGCATCCGGGCGACATGGCTGATCAGCTGCTCGAACGCCGGGTAGGCGAACGCGTCGAACTGCATCTCGACGACCGGTCGCAGGCCGTACATCGCCATGCCGACGGCGGTGCCCAGGATGCCGGCCTCGGCGAGCGCGGTGTCCGTGCAGCGGTCCTCGCCGAACTCCTTGGCCAGGCCGTCGGTGACCCGGAAAACTCCGCCCAGGGCGCCGACGTCCTCGCCCATGACATGGACGGACGGGTCCTCGGCCATGGCGTCGTGCAGCGCACGGGTCAGCGCCTGCGCCATGGTGGCGGGCTTGCGCGCGGTCGCCGGAGCGGTGGTCGTCATGGCCTGGCCTCCTTGGCGGACCCTTCGGTGCCCGCTGCGTCCTCGGTTTCTCCGGCGGCCTCGGCATCCAGCTCGGCACGCAACTGTGCCGCCTGCGCGCGCAGTTGGCTGGTCTGCTCGGCGAATACGTGGTGGAACAGGTCCATCGGGTCCAGCTCCGGGTCGGCGTTCATCCCGTCGCGCAGATCGGCCGCCATCTGCTCGGCGCTCTCCCGGGTGGTGCCGACGAAGGCGTCGGTCAGCAGATCGCGAGCCGCCAACTCGTGCTCCAGAAGGGCTATCGGGTCGTGCGCCTTCCAGGTCTCGACCTCGGCGTCGGTGCGGTAGCGGGTGGCGTCGTCGGCGTTGGTGTGGGCCTCGATGCGGTAGGTGACGGCCTCGACCAGGGTGGGGCCGCCGCCCCGGCGGGCGCGCTGCACGGCCTCGGTGAGCACCTCGTGCATCGCGGGCGCGTCGTTGCCGTCGACCAGGCGGCCCGGCATGCCGTATCCGACCGCCTTGTGGGCGAGCGACGGCGCGGCGGTCTGCTTGGCGAGCGGCACGGAGATCGCGAAGCCGTTGTTCTGGACGAGGAAGACGACCGGCGCCTGCCAGATCGCCGCGAAGTTCAGCGCCTCGTGGAAGTCGCCCTCGCTCGTACCGCCGTCGCCGACCATCGCCAGTGCCACCACGTCGTCGCCCTTGAGGCGGGCGGCGTGCGCCAGGCCGACGGCGTGCGGGAGCTGGGTGGCCAGGGGGGTGCACAGCGGGGCGATGCGGTGTTCATGCGGGTCGTAGCCGTTGTGCCAGTCGCCGCGCAGCAGCGTGAGCGCCTGTACGGGGTCCAGGCCGCGAGCCACCGCCGCCAGGGTGTCGCGGTAGCTGGGGAAGAGCCAGTCGCGGTCTTCGAGCGCCAGCGCGGCGGCGACCTCGCAGGCCTCCTGTCCGGTGGAGGACGGGTAGACCGCCAGGCGTCCCTGCCGGGTCAGGGCCGTGGCCTGGGCGTTGTAGCGGCGGCCGCGCACCAGCTGGGCGTACAGCCGGGTGAGAAGTCCGGAGTCGAGCCGGGCCGCCGCGTCCGTCCCCAGGATGCGGTACGGCTCCTCGTCGGGCAGGAGGGGCGCGGGATCGACGCGGGGGCGCCAGGCGGGCGGCGGGCCGGCCAGGCTGCTTTTGTTCCTGCTGCTGCCGGGCTGCTCGAGGACCGTCATGTCGAGCACCTCCTCGGATCGAAGGGGTGGCGCGATGCGCCTCATGTGGGTGGTGGGCGGACGGCTGATGGGCAGGATGGAACTGGTCGGGGCGGGTGCGCCCTTCCCTACCGATTGTTCGGTCGCCAGTGCAATTTGGCTACAGGCGGGTCAAGCCTGTGGACAAACGGTTCTCCACAGCTTGAGATGAAGACAGGGCGTCCACAAAGGGGAGGCGGGACCATATGCCGGACGAACAGATGGCCCACACCGGCGGGCTGCCGCCGGCGGCACCCGCCCCGTCATCGCCGGCCGCACGCCCGCTGGACACCATCGACCGCTCGATCCTGCGCATGCTGCAGAACGACGGCCGGGCCTCGATACGCTCCGTCGCCGAGCGCGTGCACGTCTCGCGCGCCAACGCCTACGCGCGGATCAACCGGCTGATCGACGACGGGGTGATCCGCGGCTTCAGCGCCCTCGTCGACCAGGAGAGGGCAGGCCAGGGCGCCTCGGCGTATATCACCCTGAAGATCGTCCAGAATTCCTGGCGGACCGTGCGCAAGCAGCTCACGGCGCTGCCGGGCGCCACCCACATCGCGCTGGTCAGCGGCGATTTCGATGTGCTTCTACTGGTGCACACGAAGGACAACCGCGAGCTGCGGGAGCTCGTCCTCACCCGTATCCAGTCGATACCGGAGGTGCTCAGCACCCGCACCCTGCTGGTCTTCGAGGAGACCGACCTGGGGCCGGAAGAGGAGTAGGTAGGCCCGCCGCCGTCAGGGCTTGCGCAGCCCTGCGAACGCCGTGCGCACCACGGCCTCGGCGACCTCGTCACGGCTCACCGCGCCCCGGCGCCCCGGCCGGTACCACTCCACAATCGAGTTGATCATGCCGAAGAGCAGCCGGGTCGCCAGCCGGATATCCACGTCGTCCCGCAGGTCACCGTCGGACGCAGCCTGCTGGAGCAGGTCGGCGACCTCGTGGTCGAACTCCCGGCGGCGCTCCATGGCCCACCGCTCGGTGTCCGTATTGCCGCGCACCCTCAGCAGCAGCGTCACATAGGGGAGTTCGTCCATCAGCACCTCGGCCACGCGCCGGGTGACGTACTCCAGCCGCTCGATCGCACGGCCCTGACCGGCGCCCGGCTCCTCCAGCACGCCGAACAGTCCGTCCAGGGCGCGGCTTATGGCGCGGCGCAGCAGCTCTTCCTTGCTGCGCACGTGGTGGTAGATCGAGGACTTCGAGATGCCGGCCGCCTTGGAGAGGTGCTCCATGGACGTGCCGTCGTAGCCGCGCTCGATGA
Source organism: Streptomyces sp. NPDC033270 (assembly GCF_055576575.1). Classification (NCBI taxonomy): domain Bacteria; kingdom Bacillati; phylum Actinomycetota; class Actinomycetes; order Kitasatosporales; family Streptomycetaceae; genus Streptomyces; species Streptomyces sp. NPDC033270. Next base: position 29,954 of record NZ_JBVIRA010000005.1, on the reverse strand, counting down.
ACACCTCGACGGCGACCGCGAGCAGCGAATCGGGCGTGTAGGTGTCGCGCTTGGCCATGGTCATGATTAGAGCACCTATTCCTCGAGGTCCGCACGGCGCCGCAGCGCCCAGGACGGTACGTAGCGTCCGCCGGCGTTCTGGTGGTGCATCGAGTCCAGCAGATCCCACACCCATCGGGCGCCCAGCAGCTCGACCCACTCCATGGGGCCGCCGGGGTAGTTCACGCCCAGCCGCATGGCCGTGTCGATGTCCTCAGGGGTCGCCACCTCGCGGGCCGCGGCGTCCACGGCGAAGTCGACGATCATCGCGATCGTCCGGGCGACGATCATGCCGGGCACGTCCTCGATCACGCTGACCTGCTTGCCCAGCGCCTGGAAGAGCCCGACGGCCTCCGCGAGATCCGCCTCGGAGCAGGCGTGGGAGGCGGCGAGGGCGATCCGGGTCGCGGACCGGTAGTCGAGCGCGAGGTCGAAGCGGATGTACTTGCCGTAGACGATGCTCGTCGCCGGATAGCCGTTGGTCAGCGCCAGGCACGCCCCACCGGGCAGCCGGATGAAACCCTCCGACTCCCCCGGCGTGCGGTCGCGGGTGACGGTGATGCCCGCCTCCTCGATCAGCTCCCGCAGCACCGCGGCGGGGCCAGGCAGCTTGGCGTGCACCGCGACGGCCGCCGGGGCGGGAGCGGGCGCGGCGGTCTGCGGCTCGGGCCGGCGGGCCCCCTCGGCGTAGTCGAACCATCCACGCCCCGATTTGCGGCCGTGCAGCCCGGACTCCACCAGTCGGCGCTGCGCCAGCGAGGGGGTGAACTTCGGGTCCTGGAAGAAGGCGGTCCACACGGAGTGGGTGACCGCCTCGTTCACGTCCTGCCCGATGAGGTCGGTCAGTTCGAAGGGGCCCATCTTGAAGCCGGCGCCCTCGCGCAGCAGGGCGTCGATGGTGGCGGGGTCGGCGACGCGCTCCTCGTAGGCGCGCAGGGCCTCGGCGTAGAACGGGCGGGCGATGCGGTTGACGATGAAGCCGGGGGTGTCGGCGCAGCGCACCGGCTTCTTGCCCCAGGCGGCGGCGGTGTCGTACGCGGCCGTGGCGGCGGCCTCGTCGGTGGCGAACCCGCTGATCACCTCGACCAGGGGGAGCAGCGGCGCGGGGTTGAAGAAGTGCAGGCCCACACAGCGGCCGGGGTGCCGCAGCCGGCCCGCGACCGCGGTCACGGACAGCGAGGACGTGTTGGTGGCCAGCAGACAGTCCGCTGCCACGACGTCCTCCAGAGCGGTGAACAGCTCCTGTTTGGCGGGGAGTTGCTCCAGGATCGCCTCGATGACCAGCGCGGCGTCGGCCAGCTCCGCAAGGGCGGCCGCGGGGGAGAGGCGCGCGCGGGCCGCGTCCCGCTCGTCCGCCGAAATCCGGCCCTTTTCGACGAGCCGGTCGAGCCTTCCCCCGATCGCCTCGGCGGCCTGCTCCGCACGGCCGGGGGCGGCGTCGTAGAGGCGTACGCGATGGCCGGCGACCAGCGCCACCTGCGCGATGCCCTGCCCCATCGTGCCGGTCCCCACTACTGCCACGGTGCTGCTGGTCGCGATTGCCGTCATGCCAGTTGATCCTCCCCGACCGACTTTTCCACAGGCCGGCCGGACCCTCTTGCCCCGACCGATCGTTCGGTTACTCTAACTCTGTTGCCTTGTCCGCTCCCAGTCCCCATCCACTCTCCGCCCAGCTCGACGAGGAGTTGGTCATCGATGACCGCCGAAGTGACCGCAGCGCAGTTGATCGAGAAGCACCGCCCGACCCTCGACCAGACGCTGGAAGCGATCCGCACCCGCGCCTACTGGTCCCCGCACCCCGAGCACCCGAAGGCGTACGGCGAGAACGCCGCCGGCGACGGGCTGGCCGCTTTCGAGGCCCTGCGCGGCAAGCGGTTCGAGCTCGACCAGCCCGGAACCGACGACTGGACGGGTCAGGAAGTCTCACCGTACGGCCCGGAGTTGGGCATCAGCTATCCGCATCCGGATGTGGAGGTGCTGCTGCCGGCGATGCGTGCCGCGATCCCGGCTTGGCGGGACGCGGGCCCGGAGGCCCGTGCGGCGGTGTGTCTGGAGATCCTGTCCCGGATCAGCGCGCGCACCCATGAGTTCGCGCAGGCCGTGATGCACACCAGCGGCCAGGCCTTCATGATGGCGTTCCAGGCCGGCGGGCCGCACGCCCAGGATCGCGGCCTGGAGGCGGTGGCCTATGCGTACGCCGAGCAGGTCCGCACCCCGGAGCAGGCGCCGTGGTCCAAGCCGCAGGGCAAGCGCGAGCCGCTGGAGCTGGCCAAGTCCTTCACGGCGGTGCCGCGTGGTGTCGCCCTGGTGATCGGCTGCAACACCTTCCCGACCTGGAACGGCTATCCGGGCCTGTTCGCCTCTCTGGCCACCGGCAACCCGGTGCTGGTCAAGCCGCATCCGCGGGCCGTGCTGCCGCTGGCGCTGACCGTCGAGGTGGCCCGTGAGGTGCTCACCGAGGCCGGGTTCCCCGCCGACCTGGTGTGCCTGGCCGTGGACAAGCCGGGCGAGGGCCTGGCCAAGGCGCTGGCCGTCCGCCCCGAGGTCCGCATCATCGACTACACCGGCTCGACCGCCTTCGGCGACTGGCTGGAGACGCACGCCCGGCAGGCGCAGGTCTTCACGGAGAAGGCCGGCGTCAACACCGTCGTCATCGAGTCCACCGACGACTACAAGGGCATGCTCAGCAACCTGGCCTTCTCGCTGTCGCTCTACAGCGGCCAGATGTGCACCACCCCGCAGAATCTGCTGATCCCCCGGGACGGCATCACCACGGACGCCGGACCGAAGTCGTACGACGAGGTGGTCAGCGATCTCGCGGGCGCGGTCAGCGGCCTGCTGGGCGACGACGCACGCGCCAACGCCCTGCTGGGCGCGATCGTCAATCCGCAGGTCAAGGAGCGGATCGAGGCCGCTTCCGGGCTGGGCGAGGTGGCGCTGGCCTCCCGCGAGGTGACCAACCCCGAGTTCCCCGGGGCGACGGTACGGACACCGGTGATCGTCAAGCTGGACGGCGCCAAGCCGGACTCCGAGGCGGCATATCTGTCGGAGTGCTTCGGCCCGGTGTCCTTCGCGGTGGCCGTCGACTCCGCGGCCGACGCGGTGGACCTGCTGCGGCGCACGGTCCGCGACCAGGGAGCCATGACGGTCGGGGCGTACACCACCTCTGCCGAGGTGGAGCAGCTGGTGGAGCAGGCCTGTCTGGAGGAGTGCGCCCAGCTGTCGCTGAACCTGACCGGCGGGGTCTATGTGAACCAGACCGCGGCGTTCTCGGACTTCCATGGCTCCGGGGGCAACCCGGCGGCCAATGCGGCGCTCTGCGACGGCGCGTTCGTGGCGAACCGCTTCCGGACGGTGGAGGTGCGGCGGCAGGCGTGACAGGCCTTGGGGCCCGGTCCGTTCCGCCGGGCCCCAGGAGGACCCGTGTCCCCGTCAGACGGCTCCCGGGCCCTCGATCCGCGCATGGCGGCCGATCCAGGCGTGCATCGCGATGGCGGCCGCCGCCCCCGCATTGATCGAGCGGGTCGAGCCGAACTGCGCGATCGAGCAGACCTGCGAGGCGTGCCGGCGCGCCTCCTCGGTCAGCCCCGGCCCCTCCTGGCCGAACAGCAGCACACAGCGGCGCGGCAGCTCGGTCGTCTCCAGCGGCACGGACCCGGGGAGATTGTCGATCCCGATGATCGGCAGCTCCTCGGCCGCCGCCCAGGCGGTGAGATCCGCCGTGTCCGGGTGGTGGCGGACATGCTGGTAGCGGTCGGTCACCATCGCGCCGCGGCGGTTCCAGCGGCGCTGCCCGACGATATGGATCTCCTTGGCCAGGAACGCGTTCGCGGTCCGGACGACCGAACCGATGTTGAAGTCGTGGCCCCAGTTCTCCACTGCCACATGGAAGTCATGGCGGCGGGTGTCCAGGTCGGCGACGATCGCCTCGCGCGTCCAGTAGCGGTACTGGTCGACGACGTTGCGGCGGTCGCCGTGCGCGAGCAGCTCGGGGTCGTAGCGGGCGTCCTGCGGCCAGGGCTCCGGGTGCGGACCGACGCCGATCTGCGTCCCGTAGCCCTCGTCGTACTGGAGGGGCTCGGCGGGGGCGGTTTTCTCACTGCTCACCCCACGAGCGTATGGCCACCGCCGCCGTGCTCGGTACGGGCCGGCGGCACACCGCCCCCGGATCCGGTGCCCGCCCCGGGGGAGCCGCCGCGCGAGAACAGCCGTTTGCGCAGGCCCACGACGCGTGCGGAGAGCCAGGTCAGGAAGTTCGTCGGCAGGAAGACCGCATCCGCCGCGATCATGGCGAGCGAGAAGAACGGCAGCCCCAGCAGGAACGCGATCGAGAGGTGCTCGCAGATCATCACGACCAGCAGCACGTTCTTCAGACGCCGGTTGAACAGCGTGAACGGGAAGGCGACCTGGACGATCACGGTGCCGTAGGTGAGCACCATGACCATCAGGCCGTTGCTGCCGAGCAGGTCGGACAGCCCCGGCCAGGGCGAGAAGTAGTCCAGGTGCATCGGGTAGAAGACCGCGGTGCCGTCCTGCCAGCGCGTGCCCTGGATCTTGTACCAGCCGGCCGTGGCGTAGATCAGGCAGACCTCGACCATGATCACCAGCACTGCGCCGTTGTGGGCGAGCTTGGCGAGCGTGTCGAGGACGATGCGCGGCTCCCCTGGGGCGTAGCGCCGCACCGCCCACCACAGGCCGTGCGTCACCCACAGACCCCACAGGACCAGGCTCCAGCCGACGTGCGGGAACGGGCCGTTTTCGAACCAGTTCAGGCCGTGTCCGCCGGACAGCTGGGCGACGGCCAGGCCGAGGCCCAGCACGGCCCACAGCACGACGCCGGGCAGATCGCGGGTCGGCCGCTCGCCGTCGACGGACTCCGCCCGCTTCGCGCGGCGCGCGTCCAGCGACCAGACCTGCCCGCACCGGGTCAACACGAGGTACATCGACATCAGGTGGATGACGTTGTCGCCGCCGTCCCCTATGAAGATGCTGCGGTTCTGCAGCGAGAGCACACCCACCATGAAGAGCACCGACATGGTGCGGGTGCGCCAGCCGAGCATCAGCGCCGCGCTGGCGGCGATGGCCAGGAAGTAGACGACCTCGAACCAGCCGCGCCCGTCGGACCACAGCAGCGCGGAGAAGGCGTGATTGGCGTCCAGGAGGCGGCGCGCCATGTCCAGGCTCCAGGGGCCGTCGGGCCCGTAGAGGGTCTGGCGGTGCGGCCACTCGCGCAGCAGGAACAGCAGCCAGGTCGCCGCGAAGCCGATCCGGATCACAGCGGTCTGGTACGGGGCCATCGCCCGGCCGGTGACACGCGTGAAGCCACGGCCGATCACGCGCTCGATGCGGGTCTCCTCGTAGGGAGCGGGCGTCTCCTGGGGCGCCTGGGGCCCCCGGGATGCCTGCTGCTCGTGCTGGGCTTGTTGCGCCTGCTGCGGCACGTCGGTCGACTCCGTGAGGTGCGGGGGCAGTGGTGCGTGCGATGCGCTGTGCGGTTGCTGCGGCGTAGGTGACGTCACTGGTTCGTCGCCCCCTCGGGCAGGTCCTTTGCGGTGACCTGCCACCAGGGCAGCACGCGGTACACGGGCTTGGCGCTGATCTTCTCGGTGCTCCACGGCGGCGGGCTGACCGGCGTCGTCTGCGAACGGACCTGGATCTGCACCACGCGCGCGCCCCCGCCGGTCCATTCCTGAGACATCCGGAGCATCACGATCCGCCGGATGTAGCGCTCGGCCAGCACGCCCCGCGGGCCGACCGCGCGGTTCTGCGCGTCGTGGCTGTTGACGAGGAGTTCCCAGCCGCGGCGCAGCTGGTTCTGCTGGGTGTGGCTGGGAACCAGGTTATGGCGGATGGCCTGGCCGTCGCGGGCAGTCAGATCGGTCCAGCCGGTGGTCCGCGCGGCGCCGCCCTCAGTGCGCAGCTGCGCGCGGACCTGGACCGCGATGTTCTGCTGGAGGGGGTTGGGCGCGAACAGCTTCCAGTTCTGCTCGTACTCGGGATAGACGTAGTCGCTGATCAGGGCGCCCTGCTGTTTGCTGAGCGTGTTCGATGGCGCGACGTGCAGAAACATCATCGCGAGATGGATCGCAACCGCGACGGCGACGGCGCAGGCCGCCACGCCTATGACGATCCGCGAGGGCAGCGAGAGCGCGGCCACCGACCGCGTTTCGTCCCCGTATGACTGCATTCCCGCCCCGTTCCCAGATCCCATGCGGTCGACTCCGCCTCGGAACCGTACCTACGCGGCCGCACCGGGCACACCCTCCCCTGGGTTATCCACAGGCTTGACACCCGCGGCCCGCCCACTCACCATTGAACCGAACGATCGGTCGGTCGGGAGCGAGGGGGCACCACATGACGACGATCGCGCCGGAGGAGACGGCCCGCGAGGCCGCATTCGAGGCCACCGTGGCCGCGGACGAGCGCATCGAGCCGCGGGACTGGATGCCGGACGCCTACCGCTCGACACTCGTGCGGCAGATTGCGCAACACGCCCACTCCGAGATCATCGGCATGCAGCCGGAGGCCAACTGGATCACCCGGGCGCCGTCGCTGCGCCGCAAGGCGATCCTGATGGCGAAGGTGCAGGACGAGGCCGGCCACGGCCTATATCTCTACAGCGCCGCCGAAACCCTCGGCACAGGCCGCGACGAGCTGCTCGACAAGTTGCACTCCGGCCGCCAGAAGTACTCCTCGATCTTCAACTACCCGACCCTGACCTGGGCCGACGTCGGAGCCATCGGCTGGCTGGTGGACGGCGCGGCGATCACGAACCAGGTCCCGCTGTGCCGATGCTCCTACGGCCCCTACGCCCGCGCGATGGTCCGCATCTGCAAGGAGGAGTCCTTCCATCAGCGACAGGGCTACGAACTCCTGCTGGCCCTCAGCCGCGGCACACCGGCCCAGCACGCCATGGCGCAGGACGCGGTGAACCGCTGGTGGTGGCCGTCCCTGATGATGTTCGGCCCGCCGGACGACGAGTCGTCGCACTCCGCGCAGTCCATGGCCTGGAAGATCAAGCGGCACTCCAACGACGAGCTGCGGCAGCGCTTCGTCGACATCTGCGTCCCCCAGGCCGAGGCCCTCGGACTCACCCTCCCCGACCCGGACCTGACGTGGAACGAAGAGCGCGGCCACTGGGACTTCGGCCCGATCGACTGGGCCGAGTTCCGGGAGGTCCTCAAGGGCAACGGCCCCTGCAACGAACAGCGGATAACCCGCCGCCGACAGGCTCATGAGGAAGGCGCCTGGGTGCGCGACGCCGCCGCCGCACACGCGGCCAAGCACGGGAAGGCCGACCGATGACGACACACCGCCCCACCGAGACCCCGGCAGCCGACGGGCAAGCGATGGCCCCGCCGGTGGACTGGCCCCTGTGGGAGGTCTTCGTACGCAGCCGCCGCGGACTCTCCCACACCCACGCCGGCAGCCTCCACGCGCCGGACGCCGAAATGGCCCTGCGCAACGCCCGCGACCTCTACACCCGCCGCTCCGAGGGCGTCTCCCTGTGGGTGGTGCCTTCCGCGCAGATCACCGCCTCCTCTCCGGACGAGAAGGACGCCTTCTTCGAACCGGCCGGCGACAAGCCCTACCGCCACCCGACCTTCTACGAGATCCCGGACGGGGTGCATCACCTTTGATGAACGTCACGGCCACCCCGGCCCTGCCCCTCGGGGACGACGCCCTGATCCTCTCCCACCGCCTGGGCGAGTGGGCCGGCAACGCCCCGGTCCTGGAAGAGGAGGTCGCACTGGCCAACATCGCGCTGGACCTGCTCGGCCAGGCCCGGGTGCTGCTCTCCCTGGCCGGCGACGAGGACGAGCTGGCGTATCTGCGCGAGGAGCGGCAGTTCCGCAACCTCCAGCTGGTCGAGCAGCCCAACGGCGACTTCGCCCACACCATCGCCCGTCAGCTCTACTTCTCCACCTACCAGGAGCTGCTGTACGAGCGACTCGCCGAGGGCGTAAGCGAGTTGGCTCCGCTGGCCGCAAAGGCCGTCAAGGAGGTCGCCTACCACCGCGACCACGCCGAGCAGTGGACGCTGCGCCTGGGCGACGGCACCGACGAGAGCCACACCCGGATGAAGAATGCCCTGGACGCCCTCTGGCGGTTCACCGGCGAGATGTTCGAACCGGTGGAAGGGCTGGAGTCGGTGCCCTGGCCGACCCTCCATGACGCCTGGACGACCCGCATCACCACCACCCTCGGGCAGGCCACCCTCGCCGTCCCCGAAGGCCCCCAGCGCGGCGCCTGGACGGCCGGCGCGGGCCGCCAGGGCCTGCACACCGAGCCGTTCGGACGACTGCTCGCCGAGATGCAGCACCTCCACCGCAGCCACCCGGGAGCGACATGGTGACCACCACCGCCCTCGAAGAGGAACTGCTGGCGCTCGCCGGCTCCGTTCCCGACCCCGAGCTGCCCGTCCTCACCCTCGCCGAGCTCGGCGTACTGCGCGACGTACGGCTGACGGCCCCCGACCGCGTCGAGGTGCGGCTCACGCCCACCTACACCGGCTGCCCCGCCATCGAGGCGATGTCCGCCGACATAGAACGCGTACTGCACGACCACGGCATACCCGAGGTCGAGGTCCGCACGGTCCTCAGCCCACCGTGGACCACCGACGCGATCACCGCCGAGGGCCGCCGGAAGCTGGCCGAATTCGGCATCGCCCCACCGCGCCCCACGGGCCCGGCCGGCGGACCGGTCAGCGTCGACCTCACGATCCGCTGTCCGCACTGCGGATCGACCGACACCACCCTGCTGAGCCGGTTCTCCTCCACGGCGTGCAAGGCACTGCGCCGCTGCGAGTCCTGCCGTGAACCCTTCGACCACTTCAAGGAGTTGTGATGTTCCACCCGCTCCAGGTCCGGGAGATCGAGCGGCTCACGGACGACGCGGTGGCCGTCACCTTCGCGGTCCCGCCCGAGCTGCGCACGACGTTCCGGCACACCCCCGGGCAGCACATCGCGCTGCGCAGAACGGTCGACGGCCAGGAGATCCGCCGTACGTACTCCATCTGCACCCCCGCCACCGACGAGCCCGTGCTGCGCGTGGGCATCCGCCTCGTCGAGGACGGCGCCTTCTCGACCTACGCCCTCAAGGAGCTGGCGGTCGGCGACACGGTGGACGTCATGGCCCCGGCCGGGCGGTTCACCCTCGCACCACGCCCCGGCCACTTCGTCGGAATCGTCGGCGGCAGCGGCATCACGCCCGTGCTCTCCATCGCCGCGACACTGCTGGCCCAGCAGCCGGACGCCCGCTTCTGTCTGCTGCGCAGCGACCGCACGGCGGCCTCGACGATGTTCCTGGAGGAAGTGGCCGACCTCAAGGACCGCTATCCCCAGCGCTTCCAGCTCATCCACACCCTCTCCCGCGAAGAGCAACAGGCCGGCCTGCCGTCCGGTCGCCTGGACGAGGCCCGGCTGCGCTCCCTCCTGCCCGCCCTCCTGAAGATCGACTCCGTCGACGGCTGGTACCTCTGCGGCCCGTACGGCCTGGTCCAAGGGGCCGAGCGCGCCCTGCGCTCCCTCGATGTGCCCCGATCCCGCATCCACGAGGAGATCTTCCACATAGACAACGGCGCCCCGGCCGGCCCGGCCGCCGCCACCCCCGCGCACAGCACCGTCACCGCCACCCTCGACGGCCGCTCCGGCACCTGGCCGGTCCACGACGGCGAGCCCCTGCTCGACGCGGTGCTCCGCAACCGCGCGGACGCCCCCTACGCCTGCAAGGGCGGGGTCTGCGGCACCTGCCGGGCCTTTCTGGTCTCGGGCGAGATCCGCATGGACCGCAACTTCGCCCTGGAATCGGACGAGGTCGACGCCGGTTACGTTCTGGCCTGCCAGTCCCATCCGGTCACGGAGAAGGTCGAGCTGGACTTCGACCGGTAGCGCCCGACGCGGTGTCCCGAGCGCACGCCACACCCCAACCCGCTCGTAGCCCCGCGCCTTTGACCGCTCTCGCCATTCCCAATTCCTGCAACCTGTTCTACCTTGACGCTTCGTCAGATCGAGGCGCCGCGCGGGAGGACAGACCAGTGGACTTCACCTTCACCGAGGAGCAGCAGGCCGCCGTCGAAGCGGCGACGGCCGTCTTCTCGGGGGTCGCACCCGACGGCGTGCCCAGCCCCGCGCTCACCGCGGGTGCGGTCGCCGACGATTTCGACCGCACCCTGTGGCGCCAGCTCGCCGACGCCGACCTGCTGAGCCTGCCGATCGCGCCCGAGCACGGCGGGGCGGGCCTCGACGCGATCGCACTCTGCCTCGTCCTGCGCGAGTCGGCCAAGGTCCTGGCACGGGTCCCACTGCTGGAGTCCAGCGCCGCGGCACTCACCCTCCAGCACTACGCCACCGACGAGCTGCGTACCGAGGTGCTGCCCCCCATCGCCGCCGGGGACCTGGTCGTGACCGTCGCCTCCGCCGGGCGCACCGGCCACGAGCCGGCCGAGCTCGCCGTGACCGCCCGCCGGGAGGGAGCCGACTGGATCCTCGACGGCACCCAGACCGCCGTCCCCTGGGGGCACACCGCGGACCGGATCCTGCTCCCCGCCCACACCACCGACGGCCACGCCGTCCTCGCCCTCGTCGCCCGCACCCGCCCCGGCGTCACACTCGACGACCAGATCTCCACCAGCGGAGAGCGCCATGCCGAGGTCCGGCTGGATTCCGTGCGTATCAGCGCCCACGAGATGATCAGCGACCCCGCCGCCTGGAAGTCGCTGCGCCACGTCCTGACCACCGGCACCTGCGCACTCGCCCTGGGCCTCGGCGAACGCGTACTGGCGATGACCGGCGACTACACCGGCAAGCGCGAACAGTTCGGGTTCCCGGTGGCCACCTTCCAGGCCGTCGCCGTGCAGGCCGCCGACCGCTTCATCGACCTGCGCGCCATGGAGGCCACACTCTGGCAGGCCGCCTGGCGCATCACCACCGACGCCCCCGGCCCGCTACCGGTCGCCGGAGACGTCGCGGTCGCCAAGATCTGGGCCTCCGAAGGCGTGCGCCGCGTCGTCCAGACCGCCCAGCATCTGCACGGCGGCTTCGGCGCGGACACCGACTACCCCCTGCACCGCTACCACGCCTGGGCCAAACAGCTCGAACTCTCCCTAGGCCCGGCCGCCGCCCACGAGGAAGCCCTCGGCAACCTGCTGGCATCGCATCCGCTGGGCTGAGGCGGAGCATGCCTTGAAGTACCGACGGGCAGGCCCCCCGGGAAACCGGCAGACGGAAGTCAGCGACGGGCAGGCCGTCGAACCGGCGGACCAGTGGACCCGGCGACTGCCCTCGCAAGACCCGGCCACAAGACCCGACTACAAAGCGCGCTAGAAAGGCGGGCTAGATGACCGTCCCCGAGCCACCCTTGCCGTCCGACACCGGACGGCCGGCGGCTTCCCAGGCCTGCATACCGCCCGCGACATTCACCGCGTCAATGCCCTGCTGGAGCAGATACTGCGCCACCTGCGCGGAACGCCCGCCGACCCGGCACAGGACATACACCTTGCCGCCCTCGGGCGCCGCCTCGGTCAGTTCCCCGTAGCGGGCGACGAACTCGCTCATCGGGATGTGCAGCGCGCCCTCGGCGTGCCCGGCCGCCCACTCGTCGTCCTCACGCACGTCCAGGAGGAAGTCGCCGGACGAAAGCGTGTCGACAGCGACCGTGGGTACAGAACCAAATTGCATGGTCACGACGCTACCCGACGAGCTGCGCGAGGTACGCCTCGCGTTCTGCGACATCGGCGAGCAGCTTCTCGGCGATCTCGTCCAGGAGCGCGTCCGGGTCCTCCGGCGCCATCTTGATCATCGAGCCGATCGCACTGTCCTCCAGCTCGGCGGCGAGGGCGGCCAGCAGTTCCTTGCGCTCGGCCAGCCACTCCAGCCGGGCGTAGAGCTCCTCGCTCTCGCTGAGCCGCTCCTCGACCGGTGCGGGACCGGCCTCCCACTCCCGCGCGAGTTCCCGCAGCGCCGCCTCGTCGCCCTGGCCGTACGCCAGGTTGACGCGCGCGATGAACGCGTCGCGGCGTGCCCGCTCCGCCTCGTTCCGTGCCAGGTCCGGGTGGGCCTTGCGCACCAGGTCGCGGTAGACCTTGCGAGCCCCCTCGCTGGGCCGCACCTTCTCCGGCGGCCGCACCGAACGCTCGGTGAGCATCGCCTGCGCCTCCGGGAACAGTCCCTCCGACCCCATCCAGCCGTGGAACAGCTCCTCCACCTCCGGCATCGGCAGCACCGAGGCCCGTGCCTCCCGCGCCTTACGGATGTCCTCGGGGTCGCCCGTACGCGCTGCCACGGCCTCGGCGATCTGCGCGTCCAGCTCGTCCAGCCGCGCGTACATGGGGCCGAGCCGCTGGTGGTGCAGGCGGGAGAAGTTCTCCACCTCGACCCGGAAGGTCTCCACGGCGATCTCGAACTCGATCAGCGCCTGTTCCGCGGCCAGCACCGCCTTCGCCAGCCGCCGGGTCGCCTCGTCCTGAGCGGCCTGCCGACCGGCGTCGACGCCCGGCTCGCCGCTCGGTGCGGCACCCGATGCGGCACCCGGTGCGGTACCCACCTCAACGGCGGGCTCGTCGCCGGCCCCGGCCGGCCCGGCGGGCGAAGCGGCCTCAGCGTCCTGGGCCGCCCCTGGCTCACCCGAGCCCGCGACCTGATCTTCCGAGCCGCCGCCGTACCCGACCTGGGCATCCTGCCCACCGCCGCGGGCGTCGGGTGCCTGCGAACCACCCTGGGCGCCCGATGTGCCCGGGGCGTCCGCTTGGGGCTGGCCGTCCTGCGCGTTCTCCGCGTGCGAGTTCGTCACCCGGTCAGCGTACGGCCCATGCCGGGGCTGGCACCTCCACCCCATGCCGGGGCTGGCACAGGCTTGGCACCTCACCCTCATGCCGGGGCTGGCACGGGCAGGCGCCTCCCCCCCCACGCTGGGGCTGGCACGGGCTGGCACCTCCACCCCCACGCCGGGGCCGGCACCTCCACCCCCACGCTGGGCCAGCACCTCCACCCCCGCGCTGGGGCTGGCACCTCCACACCATGCCGGGGGTACCTCCGACGCCCTCACGACCGCCGGTCCGCTTCGCTGCTTCTGGACCTTCCCCCTGCCCTCCCCCCCCCCCGGGGCCCCAGGGCCCCTCCCCCCACCCACCACCACCGCCGCCGCCAACCTCCCCAGCCCAGCCAGCCTCCCCAGCCGGCCAACCGCGCCAGCTGGCCAACCCCGCCAGCCGGTCAACCGCCCGAGCCCGCCCGCCCCCCGGCCGAACCAGCCCGGCACGCACGACAGGCAAGACAGACACGACGTGCATGACAGACACGACAGTCACGACAGGCCTGCCGGCGTCTCAGGCACGTCTGCTGACGGCCTCCGGGCCTCACACCCCCAGCTCAGCCGCGATCCGGCCGGTCTTCACCGCGGCGGTCAAGGCTGCATGGTCCGCTTCCGTACGGTCCGCGTAGGAGACGGCGAACCGTGCCACCGCCTCGTCCAGCTCCTCGCTCTTGCCGCAGTAGCCGGCCAACAGACGCGGGTCGGCACTGTGCGCGTGGGCTCGGGCCAGGAGGGCGCCGGTCATCCGGGCGTAGTCGTCCATCTGGTCGCCGGACAGCTGCGCCGGGTCCACGCTGCCCTTGCGGTTTCTGAACTGCCGGACCTGGAAGGGGAGTCCGTCCAGGAACCCTTCTTCCGGGCGACCGGTGCCGGCCGCCGCCCCGCCCCGGCCGGGCGTCGCCGCTATGTCCTGCACCGTCGTCCAGCCCAGCAGGATGTCGCTGACGACCTGCATCCTGCGCTGCCCGAGCACCACCCGGCGCCCCTCGTGTATCGCCGACGGCATGGGGAAACCGGCCTTCTCCACATACGGTGCCAGCACCGAGGCGCGCGCCTCCTTCACCTGCAGCACCAGCGGCTCGCCCCGGTGATCCAGCAGCAGCACCACATACGACCGCAGGCCCACACTGCCCGTGCCGACCACGCGGAAGGCCACATCGTGCACCGCGTACCGGGACAGCAGCGGCAGCCGGTCATCGGGCAGCGTCTCCAGATAGGCGGTGAGGGACGCGGCCACCGCGGCGGCTTCCGCATCCGGCACCCGCCGCAGCACCGGCGGCGCGTCCACGAACCGCCGTCCACCGTCCGCCGTCCGCTCCGTGGCCTTCGCCGCGAACCGCGCGCTGGTGTTCTTGCGGGCCTTGGCCGACACCCGCTCCAACGTCCCCAGCAGATCCCGGGCGTCGGTGTGCGAGACCAACTCCTCGTCGGCGATGGCGTTCCACGCCTCGGTCACCGGCAGCTTGGCCAGCAGCCGCATGGTGCGCCGATACGCACCCACCGTGTCCTGCGCCGCCTTACGGCAGTCGTCCTCGCTGGCGCCCGCCTCGCGGCCTGCCAACACCACTGACGTCGCCAGCCGTTTCACGTCCCACTCCCACGGCCCGTACACGGTCTCGTCGAAGTCGTTGAGGTCGATGACGAGACCGCCGCGGGCATCGCCGTAGAGACCGAAGTTGGCTGCGTGCGCGTCCCCGCAGATCTGTGCGCCGATGCCGGTCACGGGACCATTCGTCAGGTCGTACGCCATCAGGCCCGCAGAGCCGCGGAGGAAGGCGAGGGGACTGGCAGCCATCCGGCCGACCCTTATCGGCGTCAGCTCGGGCAGTCGCCCGGCGTTGGACGCCTCGACGGCCATGACCGGATCCGGCCGCCCGGCCGCGATCGAGAGCGCGCCCTGCTCGGAACGGGGCAGGCGCTCCCGCAGCGCCCGGCCGGCGGCCTTGGGCGACGGCCCCGAAGGCCCCTGCGTGTCCGCCCTCGCGAACCCCGGTACGTACGGCACACGCGACATGGCGGGCCACCTCCCCCTTCACGACCTGCGTCTTTCGTGTCTTGCGTACTTGTCGGCCCGCCGAGTGGTTCCGGCGTGCCGACGAGCAACGACGTTACCGACACTTCGTCGAAGCCCGCACAGCCTGTGGATAACTATCCGGCGGCGCCAGGGACCAGGACTCCCAGCACCCCGGCCGCAGTTCCAGCCCAAGCCGCAGTTCCAGCCAAGCCGCAGTCGCAACGGCAGCAACCGCCATGGCAATCGCAGCGCCAGTCACCACACCGACCACCGGCCGCAGACCACCGACCACCAACCACCACCCGCTAAACCCCCACCGCCTCCTCCAGTTCCTCCTCCAGATCCTCGTCCCCAGCCCCCTTAGCCCCCTCAGCCCCCTTCGGCTGCCGCGGCGGCACGGTGGCGGCCACCGCGGCGGCCGCCACCGCCGCCGCATTGGCGGCCGTCTCCGCCTCCGCTGCGCGCCGCCGCTTCTCGGCCAGCGCCGCCGCACCGACCATCAGCACGCCGACGACCAGCCACCACACCAGCGTCCAGAGGTGTCCGGACAGGCCGTAGCCGTCGAAGTAGACATGGCTGCGGGTGCCCTCCACGAAGCCCGCGCCGTTCCAGAAGGAGTGCAGGGCCGCAAAGAAGCCGTTCTGCATCTCGGGGCGGAAAATCCCGCCGGAGGAGGTGAAGTTGAGCATCACGAAGAGGGCCATCACCCCGAGCGTCGTCCAGCGCTTGAGGAAGGTGTGCAGGCCGGTGCCGATCAGCAGGATGCCGGCGGAGTAGAGCCACGCCATGCCCCACACACCCCACAGGCCGTGGTCGACGAGGTGGAACACGGGGCCCGCGAACGCCGCGCCGATGAGGCTGACCACGAAGGACGTGCCGATCGCCAGCGCCGCCCGGAGTCGGAGCGGCAGCACGGCTCCGGCGCCGCCGATCACCGCGACCGAGGCGTACGAGCCGATGCTGATCGCGACCAGGAGGAAGAAGACGCCCTGGCCGGTGGGGTCGTCCTCGGCGGTCGGCGCCACGTCGGTGACCTTCAGCGGGGCGCCCTGCTGCGCGGCAAGGGGAGTGAAGATCTTCTGCACCACGGAGGCGCTGGTGTCGGACCCGGCGGTCGCCACCAGCAACTCGGGCGCCGGCCCGGCCGGGCCCGCCGCTGCCGCCGCCGCACCCCCTACGGCATCCGTCGAAGCGTCCCTAGCACCATGCGCCTTGGCACCATGCGAACTCGCGCCCTGCGACCTCGCATCCCGCGCCTTCGCGCCCTGCGCCGTCGCGTCGATCACGTACGCGCCGAAGATGTCCTGGTGCTTGAGCTGCTCGACCGCCGCCGACCGGTTGCCGACGGTCCGCACCTCCAGCTCGCCATGCGCCCTGTCGTTGATCGACTGAGCGAGCAGCTGAGCGCTCCGGCTCGATCCGACGACCGCCACGGGCAGGTCGTGCGGCGCGGGGTTCGCGAACGCGCCCAGGTACGCCAGCCCCATGCCGATGCACATCAGCAGCGGGGTGATCAGGTGCGTCAGGACATGGCGCAGCCCGGTGGAGTGGGCGGGGCGTGCGGAACGGTGGCCGCCGTGTCGTTCGCTTCGGTGGTCGGGACGTCGGACCGTACTCATGGGCAGGCCTTCTCAGCTCGTCGGCTCGGCTGTCGCCACTAGATGTCCGCCGTCGCCCCCAGTGGCGCCGTCGTCACCGGCTACCGACCCATCTAGTTGGCAAATACAACTCTCAATTACGTTGTACTATACAACCACCTCTAGGAAAGGCAAACCGTGCCCCACCGCGATGACTCCGTCGAGACCATCCAGCAGGAGATGACCGCGTTCGCCCGACGAGCCCGCGCGACCGCCGCCCGGATGCACCCCGAGCTGTCACTGGTCTCCTACACCCTGCTGGCACACCTCGACGACCAGCACGGATGCCGCGCCACGGACCTCGCGGCGCACTACTTCCTGGACAAGTCCACGGTCAGCCGGCAGATCGCCGCACTGGAGAAACTCGGCTTCGTCGAGCGCCGCGTCGACCCGGACGACCAGCGCGTCCAGGTGCTCCACCCCACCGAGAAGGGCGCCCAGGTGCTCGCCAACGTCACCGCCAGCCGCCGCCAGGCGTTCCATCAGCGGCTGGCCGACTGGGACGAGGCCGACCTCGACCGCTTCGCGACGTACCTGCGGCGCTACAACGCCGCGCAGGAGCAGCTCGGGTAGGACCCCGGAAGCCGGGCAGCCCTCTCACCCCGGGGCGGCGTCGCCCACCCGCTCCCTCCGTCCGGCTACTTCCGGAACCGCTCCGGACACCGCCCCCCGTCGGCGAGGTACGTCTCCGCCCAGCGCCCCAGCTCCTTCAGCGCGGGCTCCATCGCCAGACCGGCCTCCGTCAGCCGGTACGAGACGCGCAGCGGCGGTCCCGCGTCCACCTCGCGAACCAGCAGACCGGTCGCCGCCAGCTCCATGAGGCGGTCGGAGAGCATCCGCTCACTGATCCCGGGGATGGCCCGCCGCAGGTCGGCGAAGTGCACCGGGCCCGGCATCAGAGTGGCGACGATCAGCCCCGTCCAGCGCTTCCCGAACAGCTCGAAGACGCGCGCCATGCCGTCGTCGACCTGCCTGCACATCGCCTCGCCGTGGTCCGCCATACACCCAGAGTACCGCCTTCCCGTTTGCTGCTGCAGAAAAGTAAGCTCCTGTGTTATTACTAGGGACGTACGGAATTCAACCAGCGGCCGCGCCCCGTCCGGCCGCGAACCGAAGGACCGATTCCCATGGCCACGCTTCTGCTCATCGACTCCTCCCTCTTCCCCGAGGGCGGCTCCGCCTCCCGCTCCGTCACCGCGGCCTTCCGCAAGGCCTGGGAGGAGCAGCACCCCGACGGCACGGTCATCCACCGCGACCTGGCCATCGACCCGCTGCCGCACCTCGACGGCGTCGCCGCCTCCGCCGCCTTCTCCGACCCGGCCACCCACACCCCCGAGCAGCAGGCCGCCTTCGCGCTGCGGGTCGAGCTCATCGAGGAGCTGGAGAAGGCCGACGCGGTCGTGATCGCCGCACCGATGTACAACTTCACGATCCCCTCGACGCTCAAGGCGTGGCTCGACCAGGTGATCATCATGGGCCGCACGGCGGGCGAGACGCCGTCCGCCAAGGGCACCCCGGTCACCGTCGTGGCCAGCCGCGGCGGTTCGTACGCACCGGGCACGCCCCGAGAGTCCTTCGAGTACGTCCAGAACTACCTTGAGGCCGTCCTGAACGGCGGCATGGGCCTCGACGTCGACTTCATCGTCCCCGAGCTCACCATGGCCCCCCGCAACCCGGCGATGGCCGACCTGGTGCCCCTGTACGAGACCTCCCGGGACAAGGCCCACCAGGACGCGGCCGCCAAGGCCAAGGCCCTGGCCGAGCGCCTCGCCGCCTGAGACCCACCACCCGCGCCCGCCCCGGGGGCACCGGCCACACCGCCCCACCTGGCCAACGCCCTCGGGCCCGCGCCCACTTCCTCTGCCGCACCACCCGCCCACGGGGCCCGAGGCAGATACCCAACAGCCGCTCCCCTCCGCCCCCCGCCCCACCTACTTCCCCGGCTCCCTCCCCAACCCCACCGTCACCAGCGCCCCCACCGCCAGCACACCGCCCATCCACATCACTCCCACCACGCCCCAGCCGTCCGCGGCCCGGCCCCCGAGGAGGGCGCCCAGCGCGATGGCCCCGTTGAACACCGCCACGAACAGCGCGGACGCCGCCTCCCGGGCCCCCGGCGCGGCGGCCATCAGCCAGGTCTGGGTGCTGACGGACACACCCCCGTAGGCCAGACCCCATACGGCCACCAGGACGGCCGCTCCCGGCACCCCGGCGCCGCGCCCCAGCAGGGGCACCAGCAGCACCGCGCCCGCGAGCACCCCGCAGATCGCCAGCAGCCCCGCCCGGGGTGCGCGCGCCGCACCGGCGCCGGCGGCGAAGTTGCCCGCCAGGCCCGCCAGACCGAAGGCCAGCAGCAGCGTGCCGATCTGGTCCGCCTGCGCACCGGCCACCTGCTCCAGGACCGGCCGCACATAGGTGTACGCCGCGAAGTGGCCCGTCACCAGGAGCGCCACCAGCAGCAGCCCGGTTCGCACAGAAGCGCCGCGCAACAGCCGGAGCACGCCGTCCAGCCGGACCGCCCGGTCCTCCGGCAGCGGCGGCAGCAGTACGGCCAGGGCGACCGCCACCGCGCCGCAGACCACGGACATCGCCACGAACGCGCTGCGCCAGCCGCCCAGTTCACCCAGGAACGTGCCGGCCGGCACCCCCAGCACCGACGCCGCCGCGACCCCGCTGAAGATCAGGGAGGTGGCCGCCGGGACCCGTCTGCCGCGCACCAGCCGCACCGCGAGCCCCGCGGCGATCGCCCACACCCCGCCCATCCCCAGCCCCACCAGCACCCGTGCCGCCAGCAGCACCACGGCATTCGGCGCATACGCCGCGGCCAGGTTCGCCACCGCCAGCGTGCCCATCAGGGCGGCCAGCACCGCCCGCCGGTCCCGCCGCCCCAAAAGCAACGTCAGCACCGGCGCGGCCACCGCCGCGACCAGGCCCGTCACGGTCAGGGTCAGCCCCGCCGTGCCGTCCGAGACACGCAGCTCCCGGCCGATCGGTGTCAGCAGCCCCACCGGCAGCATCTCCGACGTCACCACGGTGAACGTCGCCGCCGCCAGCGCCCCCACCGCCGGCCAGCCACCGCCCCGTACTCCCGCCAACTCCCCCGACTGTCCACCTGGTTCACGTCCGCGGACCGCCGTCCCACCCTCACCGTTCGTCATGTCCCCAGCCAACGCCCGCACCCGCCGGGGAACAACGGCCAACTCCTCACCCTTCTATGAGCAGGACGGATCGATCCGCCTACGAGCAGGACGCATCGATCCCTAGGGCCATGCCACCGGCCACCACCTCACGAACGACCCACGAAGGACCCCATGCGCGGCAGCGGCCCATCGGCCACGACCACCACCGCCCACCGCCCCGCCCCCGGGCTCGAACTCCGCGAGCTGGAGTGCTTCCTCGTCCTGTCCGAGGAGCTGCACTTCGGCCGCACCGCCGAGCGGCTGTATGTGTCGCAGAGCCGCGTCAGCCAGCTCCTGCGGGCCCTGGAGTCCCGGATCGGCGCCCGCCTGGTGGACCGCACCAGTCGACGGGTCCACCTGACTCCGCTCGGCGAGGAGTTCCGTATGTCGCTGCGCCCCGCCTACGACGCACTGCGCGCCACTGTGGAGCGTGCCCGCAGCGCCGCCCGCGGGATCGAGGGCCGGCTGACGATCGGCTTCCAGGGCACCGCGGACGACCGCATCATGCGGGCCATCGACGCCTTCCACCGCCGTCACCCGGCCTGCGCCACCCAGATCGTCGAGATCCCGCTCTGCGACCCCTTCGGCGCGCTGCGCAGCGGCACCGTCGACGTCGCCGTCACGCTGCTGCCCATGGCCGAGCCCGATCTCACCCTCGGCCCGGTCTTCTCCGCCCAGCAGCAGACCCTCGCGGTGTCCGTACGCCACGCGCTGGCGGCCCGCGCCACGATCACCGCCGAGGATCTCGCCGGCGTCGCCCTGATCTCCCCGAGCGACCCGGCGCCCTCCTACTGGCGCGCGGCCCACGCCCCGGCCGCCACCCCTCAGGGCCGCCCGATACCCGCCGGCCCCAGGGTCAGCACCCTGCAGGAGGGCCTCACCCTCACCGCGGCCGACCGCGGCGGGATGCTGCTGTGCCGCCCCACCGCCGACTACCACGGCCGCCGCGACATCGCCTTCGTCCCCGTCACCGGCCTGCCGGACTCCGTCCTGGGGCTCGTCCACCACACCGAGCGGGAAACGGCCCGCGTCCGCGCCTTCCGCACGGCCGTAACCGAGATCGCGAAGCCGGCAGAGAGCATCACAAAGGCCACGTAGGCAAGGAAGGTGACAGAGGAAACAAAGACGGGGTGGCCCCCTAGGAAGAAGGAATGAACGAAAGGAGTGAAAGGTATGAATTAGACAAAGTAGGCAGCTGGCGAGAAGAAAGATGAACCACGCAAAGAGAAGGAACCGCACAGAAAAAGGCCAACACCCCGCGAAAGCGATGTAACCCTCAAGCGCCCCGCCCGAGCGCCCCAGCCCGCCCACACCCGCTCGCGCCCACCCGCGCCCACCCGCGCCCTGCCCGGACTCGGCCCGTCCCCGCCCCGCCCCGCCCCGCCAAAGCCCGTGACATACCCAACAGCGTGACGAAGACAACAAGAAACCCCCGGTCTCCGGATTTCTCCGGAGACCGGGGGTCTCATCTGTGCGCGAGGGGGGAGTTGAACCCCCACGCCCTTTCGGGCACTGGAACCTGAATCCAGCGCGTCTGCCTATTCCGCCACCCGCGCATGGGTGCTGTCGTTTGATTCTCTCACGTGATCCGGGGTGTTCCGTCCGGGTCTTGTGCGAGCGCCTTCCGACATCCAGAACATTAGCACGCTGGCAGGGGTGGGTTCACATGCGTTTCCTCCGGGCACCCGGGCCGGGGTGGCACCCTGCTCGCCTCGGGCATTCGCCGAGTGCCACCCCGAGGGGTCACACTCGCGGTAGCCGCAACCGGAACGCGTCCCACCCGGGCCACCCCGGAGGCGGCCGGAACGGCCCGTGCCGCACGGGGTCCGGCTCCGGCCCCCGCCCGGCAGGGGTGGTCGGCGGTTGCGGGACACTGTCTTCGGGGCACATCTACGATCGCAGTGCACAAGCAGTGGGCAAGGAGCAAGCAAGCACCGGGCAACCCTGTGAGGGGCGACACTCGTCCTCAAGGCGGGAAAGGGGAACCAGCCGATTTCCCGACGCGTGGATACGATCAGTAAGCAGTATCAGGACGACCCGATCAGGACGACCCCGACGAAGGCTGAGGAAGGAGGTGCCCCGTGGGAGTACTGAAGCGTTTCGAGCAGCGTCTCGAAGGTCTCGTCAACGGCACCTTCGCCAAGGTGTTCAAGTCAGAGGTGCAGCCCGTTGAGATCGCCGGCGCCCTGCAGCGCGAGTGCGACAACAACGCCACCATCTGGAACCGCGACCGCACCGTCGTCCCCAACGACTTCATCGTGGAGCTGAGCGCGCCGGACTACGAGCGCCTCAGCCCCTACTCCGGCCAGCTCGGCGACGAGCTCGCCGGCATGGTCCGCGACTACGCCAAGCAGCAGCGCTACACCTTCATGGGGCCGATCAAGGTCCATCTGGAGAAGGCCGACGATCTCGACACCGGCCTGTACCGCGTCCGCAGCCGTACGCTCGCCTCCAGCTCGTCCCAGGACCAGCCGAGCCCGGCGGCGGCCCATCGTGCCCCCGCGGTGCCCCGCGGCGGCCATGTGAGCCCGCCTCCCATGCCCGCGTCCCCGCCTCCCGGCGGCGCACAGCCCGTACCCCGTACGGCACCGCCCGGTGCAGGACCGCAGCCCTACGCACAGACCAGGCGCTGGATCGAGATCAACGGCACCCGCCACCAGATCTCGCGCCCCACTCTCGTGCTGGGCCGCAGCACCGACGCTGACGTACGGATCGACGACCCGGGTGTCTCCCGGCGTCACTGTGAGATCCGGGTCGGAACGCCCCCCACGATCCAGGATCTGGGTTCCACGAACGGCATCGTGGTAGACGGGCAGCACACCACTCGCGCTAATCTCCGCGACGGCTCGCGGATTGTCGTGGGCAGTACCACCATCGTTTACCGGCAAGCCGAAGGGTGAAGCGGGGGCAATGTCAGAGCTGACCCTCACGGTCATGCGGTTGGGTTTCCTCGCCGTACTGTGGCTGTTCGTCATCGTGGCCGTACAGGTCATCCGCAGCGATCTGTTCGGCACGCGCGTCACACAGCGCGGTGCCGCCCGGCGCGGCGGGCCGGATGCGCGTACGCAGCGCCAGGCTGCCGCGCCCCCGCAGCAGCCGCGCCGCCAGGAAGGCGGCCGCGGAAACAACCGCCAGCGCCGCGGAGCCCCCACGAAGCTGGTGGTCTCCGAAGGCTCGCTGACCGGCACCACCGTCGCCCTCCAAGGCCAGACGATCTCCCTGGGCCGTGCGCACGACTCCACGATCGTGCTGGACGACGACTACGCGTCCAGCAGGCATGCCAGGATCTACCCGGACCGTGACGGCCAGTGGATCGTCGAGGACCTCGGTTCCACCAACGGCACGTACCTGGACCGGACCCGACTGACGACCCCGACACCGATTCCGCTGGGAGCCCCGATCCGCATCGGCAAGACCGTCATCGAGCTGCGGAAGTAGTACGACAATGAGCGAGCGCAGCGAGCGAGCCGCGGCGGTCCACTCGGCGGACCCGGGCGTGCTCCCGACCGGAGGGTGGGCAGTGTGGCTCGACGAGACCGGCTGTACCCCGAGCCGACGGGTGAGGTGCGCATGAGTCTGTCACTGCGCTTCGCCGCCGGATCGCACAAGGGCATGATCCGCGAGGGCAACGAAGACTCCGGCTACGCCGGGCCGCGCCTGCTCGCCATCGCCGACGGCATGGGCGGCCAGGCCGCCGGCGAGGTCGCCTCCTCCGAGGTGATCTCCACGCTCGTCCAGCTCGACGACGACGTTCCGGGCTCGGACCTGCTGACGTCGCTCGGCAGCGCCGTGCAGCGCGCCAACGACCAGCTGCGGGTGATGGTCGAGGAGGACCCCCAGCTGGAGGGCATGGGCACGACCCTGACCGCCCTGCTGTGGACCGGGCAGCGGCTCGGGCTCGTCCACGTCGGCGACTCCCGCGCGTATCTGCTGCGCGACGGCGTGCTGACCCAGATCACCCAGGACCACACCTGGGTGCAGCGGCTAGTCGACGAGGGCCGGATCACCGAGGAAGAGGCCACCACCCATCCGCAGCGTTCGCTGCTGATGCGGGCGCTGGGCAGCGGCGATCACGTCGAGCCGGACCTGTCGATCCGCGAGGTGCGGGCCGGCGACCGGTATCTGATCTGCTCGGACGGGCTGTCCGGCGTCGTCAGCCACCAGACGCTGGAAGAGACCCTCGCCAGCTACCACGGGCCGCACGAGACGGTGCAGGAGCTGATCCAGCTCGCGCTGCGCGGCGGCGGCCCCGACAACATCACCTGCATCGTCGCCGACGTCCTGGACGTGGACGGCAACGAGTCGATGGCCGGGCAGCTCAACGACACCCCGGTGATCGTGGGCGCCGTCGCGGAGAACCAGCACCAGCTGAGCGACCCCAGCACGATGCAGACGCCCGCCGCCCGGGCCGCCGAGCTCGGCCGGCCCGGAGGCCAGCCGGCCGCCCCCGGAGGCGCCTTCGGCCCGCCCGGAAGCGGTGGCCCCGAGGTCGGCGGTCCGCCGCAGGGCTCCTTCGGCGCGTTCATGGACGAGGACTTCGTCAAGCCCAAGCGCGGCAGATGGATCAAGCGGTCCCTGTTCATCGCGCTCGCCCTGGCCGTCGTCGGCGGCGGTCTGTACGCGGGCTACCGCTGGACGCAGACCCAGTACTTCGTCGGCACCAAGAACGGCCACGTCGCGCTCTACCGGGGTATCAGCCAGGACCTCGCGTGGATCAAGCTCAACGACGTGGACGAGGACCACCCCGAGATCGAACTCAAGTACCTGCCGCTGTACCAGCGCAACCAGGTCAGGGAGACCATCCCGGTCGACAGCCGTTCCCAGGCCGCCGCGAAGGTCACCGAGCTGAGCAAGCAGGCCAACGCCTGCCGCGGCAAGGAGCAGCGGGAGGCCGCCGAGCGCGAGGCGGCCCGCAACAAGGGCAAGGGTCAGACGGGCACGCCCGCCAAGCCCGGGACGCCCACCAAGCCGGGGACGCCGACGGCCAAGCCCGGTTCCACCGACAAGGCGGGCGCGGCCGGTACCCTCGCGGCGACCGTGACCCCGACTCCCACACCCACTCCCAGCCAGGCCCCCTCCGAGGAGCAGCTGAAGCTGGAAAAGAATTGCAGCACCCAGCAGTGAGGGCGTAGGGGGCCGGACATCTCATGAGCAGTACCACCAACACCACCACCATCGGCACCATCGGAGCCCCGAGCCGCCGCAACACCGAGCTGGCCATGCTGGTCTTCGCGGTGCTGATTCCCGTGTTCGCGTACATCAACGTCGGACTGGCGAAGGACGGTACGGTGCCGGCCGGCGTGCTGGGCTACGGCCTGGGCCTCGGTCTGCTGGCGGGCGTCACCCACCTCGTCGTCCGCAAGTGGGCGCCGTACGCCGACCCGCTGATGCTGCCCATCGCCACCCTGCTCAACGGCCTGGGGCTGGTCTTCATCTGGCGGCTCGACCAGGAGCCCTCGCTGGGCAAGGCGATGGCGCCCAACCAGCTGATGTGGTCCACCCTCGGGGTGGCGCTGTTCCTCGGCATCCTGATCTTCCTCAAGGACCACCGCGTCCTGCAGCGCTACACCTACATCTCGATGGTGGTCGCGCTGGTGCTGCTGGTCGCGCCGATGTTCTTCCCCGGCGTGAACGGCGCGAAGATCTGGATCACGATCCCCGGCCTCGGCTCGCTGCAGCCCGGCGAGTTCGCGAAGATCATCATCGCGATCTTCTTCGCCGGCTACCTGATGGTGAAGCGGGACGCACTGGCGCTGGCCAGCCGCCGCTTCATGGGGCTCTACCTCCCGCGCGGCCGCGACCTCGGCCCGATCCTGGTCATCTGGGCGCTGAGCCTGATGATCCTGGTCTTCGAGACCGACCTGGGTACCTCGCTGCTGTTCTTCGGCCTGTTCGTCGTGATGCTGTACGTCGCGACCGAGCGGACCAGCTGGATCGTGTTCGGCCTGCTGCTCAGCGCCGGCGGCGCGGTCGCGGTGGCGTCGTTCGAGTCGCACGTCCAGACGCGTGTGCACAACTGGCTCAACCCGCTGGAGCTGCTCAACGGCGGTGTCACCGAGACCGCACAGGCCATGTACTCCTTCGGCTCCGGCGGCATCCTGGGCTCCGGCCTGGGGCAGGGCTACTCCCGCCTGATCCTGGGCATCGCGCCGAAGAGCGACTACATCCTCGCCACCGTCGGCGAGGAGGTCGGGCTGGCCGGGCTGATGGCCATCCTGCTGCTGTACGGCCTGCTGATCGAGCGCGGTATCCGTACCGCGCTGGCCGCCCGCGACCCGTTCGGCAAGCTGCTGGCCGTCGGCCTCTCCGGCGCGTTCGCGCTGCAGGTCTTTGTCGTCGCCGGTGGTGTGACGGGCCTGATCCCGCTGACGGGTATGACGATGCCGTTCCTCGCCCAGGGTGGCTCCTCCGTGATCGCCAACTGGGCGCTGGTGGGGATCCTGCTGCGGATCAGCGACACCGCGCGCCGCCCGGCACCGGCCCCCGCCCCGTCCACCGACGCCGAGATGACCCAGGTGGTCCGCCCGTGAACAAGCCTCTGCGCCGGGTCGCGATCTTCTGCGGCCTGCTCGTCCTCGCCCTGCTCGTCCGCGTCAACTGGGTGCAGTTCGTCAAGGGCGACGAGCTCAAGAACGATCCGCACAACCGGCGGGTGGCCATCGAGCGCTACAGCACGCCGCGCGGCAACATCATCGTCGACGGCAAGGCGGTCACCGGCTCCACGACCACCGACAGCGGTGACTTCAAGTACAAGCGCACGTACAAGAACGGCAAGATGTGGGCGCCGGTCACCGGCTACGCCTCGCAGGCCTTCGACGCCAACCAGCTCGAAAAGCTCAACGACGGCATCCTCACCGGCACCGACGACAGGCTCTTCTTCAGCCGCACGGTCGACATGTTCACCGGCAGCAAGCAGAAGGGCGGTGACGTGGTGACCACCCTGAACGCCAAGGCGCAGAAGGCGGCCTTCGCCGGCCTGGGCGACCAGAAGGGCGCGGTCGCCGCGATCAACCCGGAGACCGGCGCGATCCTGGCGCTGGCCAGCACCCCGTCGTACGACCCGTCCACCTTCGCCGGGATGAGCGACAAGGACGCCAAGGCCTACCTCGGGCTGCAGAAGAAGAACAACGCCGACGAGCCGATGCTCAACCGGGCGCTGCGCCAGACCTACCCGCCGGGCTCGACCTTCAAGGTCGTCACGGCCGCGGCGGCCCTGGAGAACGGCCTGTACACCGACGTCGACGCCAAGACCGATTCGCCGCTGCCCTACACGCTGCCCGACACGGCCGGCCTCCAGCTGAAGAACGAGGGCAACATCCCCTGCGAGAACGCCAGCCTGCGGGAGGCGCTGCGGGTGTCCTGCAACACGGTGTTCGGCAAGATCAGCGCGGATCTCGGCAACAAGAAGATGAAGGCCGAGGCGGAGAAGTTCGGCTTCAACAACGCGAAGATCGACACTCCGGTCCGCGCCGCGGAGAGCATCTTCCCCACGGACAACCGGCCGCAGAACGCCATGGCGGGCATCGGCCAGGCCTCCAACCGCGCCACCCCGCTGCAGATGGCCATGGTCGCCTCGGCGGTCGCCAACGGCGGCAAGCTGATGAAGCCGTACATGGTCGAGCAGCTGGTCGCGCCGAACCTCAACGTGGTCCAGCAGCACACGCCGCAGGAGATGAACCGGCCGCTCTCGCCGGAGAACGCGCAGAAGATCCAGAGCATCATGGAGACCGTGGTCAAGGAGGGCACGGGAACCAACGCCCAGATCCCGGACGTCACAGTCGGCGGTAAGACCGGTACGGCGCAGCACGGCGAGAACAACAAGGACAACCCGTACGCCTGGTTCATCTCCTACGCGAAGACCGACAAGGGCACCCCCGTCGCGGTCGCCGTCGTCATCGAGGGATCCGACACCCTCCGCGACGACATCGCCGGTGGCAAGCTCGCCGCGCCGGTCGCGAAGCGCGTCATGGAGGCGGTACTCGAAGGCGAGAAGTGACTCGGGTCATGCCCATACCGGTCATATATCAGGTTGCGGCTCTGACCCGATCCGAAGTGGCGTGCCGGGTACGGTAGCCCGGACAGCACACCGCCGGACCACACACCGGTGCGGTCGGGACTGACGGAGAGGGCTGGAGAAGCTTATGGAAGAGCCGCGTCGCCTCGGCGGCCGGTACGAGCTGGGCTCGGTGCTCGGCCGCGGTGGCATGGCCGAGGTGTACCTCGCGCATGACACCCGCCTGGGCCGCACCGTGGCTGTGAAGACGCTGCGGGTGGATCTCGCTCGTGACCCGTCCTTCCAGGCCCGGTTCCGCCGTGAGGCCCAGTCGGCCGCCTCGCTGAACCATCCGTCGATCGTCGCGGTCTACGACACCGGCGAGGACTATGTCGACGGGGTCTCGATCCCGTACATCGTCATGGAGTACGTGGACGGCTCCACCCTGCGTGAGCTGCTGCACTCCGGGCGGAAGCTGCTGCCCGAGCGTTCGCTGGAGATGACCACCGGTGTCCTCCAGGCGCTGGAGTACTCCCACCGGGCCGGCATCGTCCACCGCGACATCAAGCCGGCCAACGTCATGCTGACGCGCACCGGCCAGGTCAAGGTCATGGACTTCGGTATCGCCCGTGCGATGGGCGATGCCGGGATGACGATGACGCAGACCGCGGCGGTCATCGGCACCGCGCAGTACCTCTCGCCCGAGCAGGCCAAGGGCGAGCAGGTCGACGCCCGCTCCGACCTGTACTCCACCGGCTGTCTGCTCTACGAGCTGCTCACGGTCCGGCCGCCGTTCATCGGCGACTCGCCGGTCGCGGTGGCCTACCAGCATGTCCGCGAGGAGCCGCAGAAGCCGAGCAACTTCGACCCCGAAATCACGCCGGAGATGGACGCCATCGTCCTGAAGGCGCTGGTCAAGGACCCGGACTACCGCTATCAGTCGGCCGACGAGATGCGCGCCGACATCGAGGCGGCGCTGGAGGGCCAGCCGGTCGCGGCGACCTCCGCCATGGGCGCGGCCGGCTACGACCAGGACCAGCCGACCACGATGCTGCGTCCGCAGGATCCGGCGGGTCAGACCTCCATGCTCCCGCCGATGAGCCCGGACGACGGCGGCTACGGCTATGAGGAGCGTGGCGACCGGCGACGCGGCGGCGGCCAGAAGAAGAGCCACACCTCGACGATCCTGCTGGTGCTCGCGGCGGTGCTCGTCCTGGTCGGTGCGATCTTCATCGGCAAGGCGATGTTCAAGAGCGGCAACCAGAGCACCCAGACGACGGTGCCCAACCTCGTCGGGAAGTCCCTGTCGGACGCCAAGGACTTCGGGGTCAACGGCGGCTTCAAGGTCGCCCTGGGCGGCCGCAAGGCCTGCGACAACGTCAAGAAGGGCCAGGTCACCGAGCAGTCGCCGACCGCGGGCGGCGACATCGGCAAGGGCGAGACGGTCACGGTCACCTTGTGCTCGGGGGGTGTGAAGGTCACCGTTCCCGACGTGACGGGCTACACGTTCGCCAAGGCCAGCTCGATGCTCACCAGCAAGGGCTTCAAGGACGTCACGCAGGAGACGAAGGTCACCGACGAGGGTAAGCCGGGCACCGTCATCGACCAGGACCCCGATCCTCAGACCGAGGCCTCCAAGAACGCGAAGATCACGCTGTTCGTCGCCCAGGCGAGCCCGAAGACGAGGGTCCCGCCGGTCGTGGGGCAGGACGCCGCGGCGGCCGAGAAGCAGCTGACCGATCTGGGCTTCACCGTCAGCAAGTCCGAGCAGGAGACCCCCGACCCGAACCAGGTCGGCAAGGTGCTCACGCAGACGCCTGACGGAGGCACCGACGCCAAGAACGGCTCCACGGTCACCCTCACGATCGGCAAGGCAGCGGCGCAGACGCCCATGCCGGACGTTCGGGGCAAGAAGCTCAAGGAAGCCAAGCAGGCGCTGCAGCAGGCCGGATTCACCAACATCCAGTTCGCTCCGGGCAGTTCACAGGACGACAACGCCCGTGTGATCTCCCAGGACCCGCAGCCGCAGACGCCGTCCGACCCCAAGTCCGCCGCCGTGACGCTGACCACCGTCGGTGGTGGCGGTGACGGCGGCGACGACGGTGGCGGCTTCTTCGGCGGACCGTTCGGCGGCTGACAGCCGGCGTCCGTGAAGTGACAGCACAGTGGAGCCCCGGCAGCCCTTGGCTTAGGTTCTAGTGGTCGTTGCAACACCCCAGCACAAGGGGTGCGATGGACTTCGAGATCCGGCAGAAACGGACGGTCGCTCAGGGGCCCAAGAG